>NZ_JBEXLR010000093.1:0-26170 GCF_040610095.1 Micromonospora sp. NPDC004540 | reverse complement strand
GCGCGGCGAGCCGGGGATACCGGCGGGCCAGCTCGGCGGCGTCGCGCACGTCCCACCGCTCGTCCTCCGGCCGCGGCCGACAGCTCAACTCGCGGCCGCCGTGGTGCCGTTCGGCAACTGCGAGGTGGCGACCGTGGTGGTCCTGCTGGTCTGCGACGGCTGGGTGGAGCAGTTGGCCGGCTCGGCCCTGGTCGCCGGGGATCCCCGGCAGGCCGTGGTCCGGGCCACCCTGGCCGCGGTGAACCGCCGGCTGGAGGCCCTGCTCGCCTGAGCCGGTGTCGGGCCGGGCCGGGCCGGGAAGACTGGAGCCATGAAGCGCGCCGCCCTCTGGCCGGACCACCTCCTGCCCGCGCACCACGTCCCGCCGCCCTGGCCCGGCCGGAACGTCCGCCTCGACGGCACGGTGACGTACGTGCGGGACACCCCGGCCACCGCTCCGGGCGCCGAGCCGGCGCTCTACGTGCACGGCCTCGGCGGCTCGTCGCAGAACTGGACGGACCTGGCCGGCCTGCTCGCCGACCGGCTCGACGGCCAGGCCATCGACCTGCCCGGCTTCGGGCGCAGCGAGCCCGGCCGGCGCTACACCGTGCCGTCCTTCGCGGAGCGGGTGGTCCGCTGGATCGAGCACAGCGACCGGGGGCCGGTGCACCTGTTCGGCAACTCGCTCGGCGGCGCCGTCTCGGTCCGGGTGGCGGCGCTGCGGCCGGACCTGGTCCGGACGCTGACCCTGATCTCCCCGGCCCTGCCGTTCCTGGACTTCCGGCGCTCGTTGCAGGGGCGGATGCTGCCGCTGCTGGCGATCCCCCGGGGCGAGCGGCTGGCCGCCTGGCGGCTGGCCCAACTCGCCCCGGAGGTGATGGCCCAGCAGGTGATGGAGGCGTGCATCGCCGACCTCACCCGGATCAGCGAGCAGCGCCGGCAGGAGGCGGTGGAGGAGATCCGGATCCGCTACGAGGCGGCCCACTACGCGGCCGCCTACGTCCGCACCTTCCGTGGCCTGGTCTCCAGTTTCCTGCGGTCGTACCTGCCCGGGTCGGGCTCGCTGTGGCGGCTGGCGGGGGCGGTGCGGGTGCCGACGCTGGTGGTGGGCGGGCGGCAGGACCGGCTGGTCGACGTACGGGTGGCGCCGCAGGCCGCCCGGGTGATCCCGGACAGCCGCCTGCTGCTGCTCGACGGTGTCGGGCACGTGGCCCAGCTCGAGGTGCCCCGGACCGTGGCGCGGGCGGTGCTGGCGCTGCTCGCCGAGGCGTGCCCCGGCGGTTCGCCGGGCGGGGAGCGGACGGAGGCGCAGGCCACGGCCTTGATCCCCGAAACGGAGGAGAGCGGACTGCGCCGCGACATGGCAGGCTGAGCCGGATGCCCACCTCCGTCCGTCCGCGTGCCGCGCGGCCCACCGCCCCGCCCACCGGCCGCTGGCGCTCCGCCGTCGTGGTCTGCGCCTTCCTCGTCGCCGCCGCGGTCGGCATCGGGGTCGCGCTGCAACATCCGTCGGCCGGGGCCGAGGTGCTGCTCGGCGCCGCCCCGGTGGCCCAGCCACCCGGGCCGACCAGTGCGCCGCCGCCGTCGAGCGCGCCGCCGTCGCGGACCCCGGACCCGGTGCCGAGCACGCCGGCGGCGCCGGTGCTGCGCCTGCCCGGCCCGGTGCCCGCGCACGGCCGGGGAAGCTTCGGCTACGACGACCGCGCCGGCGGGGTGCTGGGCCGGGCCGGGGTGCTGCAGCGGTTCCGGGTGGCCGTGGAGAACGGCTCCGGGGAGGACGTGCACGCCTTCGGCGACGCCGTGCAGCGGGCGCTGGCCGGGCCGGGGAGCTGGGTGGACGGTGGCCGGCTGCGGCTGCAACGGGTCGGCCCGGGCAGCCGGTCCGACTTCACGATCTACCTGGCCACCCGGGACACCGCCGGCCGGCTCTGCGGTGCCGGGGGCATCAACATCCGGGTGGGCGGCGTGCCGTACACGTCCTGCCGGGTCACCGGCAAGGTGGTGATCAACCTGGACCGCTGGCGGACCTCGGCGCCGCACCTGGTCGCCGCGAAGCTGCCGCTGGACACCTACCGGCTCTACGTCATCAACCACGAGGTGGGTCACCAGCTGGGGCACCATCACGAGGCCTGCCCGGGGGCGGGCCGGGCGGCGCCGGTGATGCAGCAGCAGACCCTCTTCCTGAATGGCTGCCGGCCGAACCCGTGGCCCTACGTCGGTGGGAAGCGGTACACCGGCCCGTCGGTGTGAATGACCTGGTCGTGGCGATGAGAAGTATTTCGCGCGGGAAGCGGTGAAAAGTCGCTAATTGGCGGGATTTGCCTGCCAGGCTGGTGTCATGACGTCGTCGTCCCCTTACGACCCGCCTGCCGAGCCCGCGCCGCCCTCCGGCCGCCCGTCGCCCCGGCTCGACTTCGACCGTCCACCGGCCCACCCCGGGACCGCCCCGTCCGCCCGTCCGGGCCGGCGCCGGCTGCGGCGCCGGCGGCGAGCCGTGCTGCTCCTGGTCGCGCTGCTGGCCGCGGTTGGCGGCGCGTTCGGACTGTCCCGGCTGGCCGGGCCGGGCGGTCCGGTACACCTGTCCACCCGGCATCCGCTGGCCGCGGCCGATCGGTCGCCGGCCGACGGCGCCGGCGCCGGGGCCCGGACCGAGCCGGGCAGCTACCCCACTGCGGGGCCGGGCAGCTTCGCGGCGGCCGACGGCCGCTCGCCGGTGGCCGGGCACGACGGCCCGCTGCGCCGCTACCGGATCGAGGTCGAGCGGGACGCCGGGCAGGACGCGGACGAGTTCGCCGCCACGGTCGACGCGGTGCTCGGCGACCCGCGCAGCTGGATCGCCTCCGGTGAGCTGCGGGTGCAGCGGGTGCCCGAGGCGACCGCCGCCGACTTCACCATCTACCTGGCCACCCCGGCCACCTCCGAGCGGATGTGCGCCGAGGGCGGGCTGAGCACCGAGCGGTACACCTCCTGCCGGCTGCCGGGACGGGTCATCATCAACCTGGCCCGCTGGATGGAGGGGGTGCCCGACTACGGCGCCCCGCTGGAGGTCTACCGGACGTACGTGGTCAACCACGAGGTCGGCCACGAGTTCGGCGAGCTGCACCAGGCCTGCCCCGGGCCCGGCGCGCCGGCCCCGGTGATGCAGCAACAGACGTACGGGCTGGACGGCTGCCTGGCCAACGCCTGGCCGTACGTCGATGGAGTCCGCTACGAGGGCGAGCCGACCGACGGGCTCTGAGTTATTCCCGCTCCCGCATGTCGGGCTACGTGGCCCTCATCATGGCCGATCCCTACCGGCGCGAGCGACAATGGCGCGGTCCCACCGCCGATCCCGGGGAGTCCACCGTGTCGTTGCCCCCGCTCGTCGAGCCCGCCGCCGAGCTGACCGTAGACGAGATCCGTCGCTACTCCCGCCACCTGATCATCCCGGACGTCGGGGTCGAGGGGCAGAAGCGGCTGAAGAACGCCCGGGTGCTCTGTGTCGGCGCCGGCGGTCTCGGCTCGCCGGCCCTCATGTACCTCGCCGCCGCGGGTGTCGGCACCCTCGGCATCATCGACTTCGACACCGTCGACGAGTCCAACCTTCAGCGCCAGATCATCCACGGCGTCTCCGACGTCGGCCGGTCCAAGGCCGAGTCCGCCGCCGCCTCGATCCGCGAGATCAACCCGCTAGTCAACGTGGAGATCCACAACACCGCGCTCGACCGGGACAACGTCCGGGAGATCTTCTCCGGCTACGACCTGATCGTCGACGGCACCGACAACTTCGCCACCCGCTACATGGTCAACGACGCGGCCGTGCTGCTCGGCAAGCCGTACGTCTGGGGCTCGATCTACCGGTTCGACGGCCAGGCGTCGGTGTTCTGGGCCGAGCACGGTCCCTGCTACCGCTGCCTCTACCCGGAGCCGCCGCCGCCCGGCATGGTCCCGTCCTGCGCCGAGGGTGGCGTGCTGGGCGTGCTCTGCGCGTCCATCGGGTCGATCCAGGTCAACGAGGCGATCAAGCTGCTCGCCGGCATCGGCGAGCCGCTGGTCGGCCGGCTGATGGTCTACGACGCCCTGGAGATGAGCTACCGCAAGATCAAGGTCCGCAAGGACCCGAACTGCGTGCTCTGCGGCGAGAACCCGACGGTCACCGACCTGCTGGAGGACTACGAGGACTTCTGCGGCGCGGTCTCCGTCGAGGCGCAGGAGGCCGTGGTCGACGCGACCATCACCGCGCTGGAGCTCAAGGAGTGGCAGGACGCCGGCAAGGACATCTTCCTGGTCGACGTCCGCGAGCCGGCCGAGTACGAGATCGTCCGGATCCCCGGCGCCACCCTGATCCCCAAGGGCGACATCATCTCGGGCGAAGCGCTGGCGAAGCTCCCGCAGGACAAGCAGATCGTGCTGCACTGCAAGTCCGGCGTCCGCTCCGCGGAGGCGCTCGCCGCCCTCAAGGCGGCCGGCTTCCGGGACGCCGTCCACGTCCAGGGCGGGGTGCTCTCCTGGATCAAGCAGATCGACCCGGCGCTGCCGGCCTACTGAGTCCGCTCGCGTCGAAGGGCCCTCCCGGGTGTGCCGGGAGGGCCCTTCGCGTACCGCCGGTGGGCCGGGCCACCCCTGGCCGAGCTACCGAGGCGTAACCACGTTTGCGCCGGTAGCGTGACTGCCGTGGTGGATCTGGACGCGGCGATCGGCTTCGTCGTGGCGCACGGCGACGCGGTGGACCGCGCCCGCCTCTCCCGGCTGCGCACCGGCGCCCCGGTGCCGCCCGAGCTGCTCGACGCGGCCGAGTTGGGGCAGGCCCCCGGCGGCGGCTGGCCCGCCGTGCTCGACGGCGAGGTCGCCTCGGTCGACGCGACCTGCTACCGCCTGGCCGAGCTGGACGACCTCGGCGGGCTGGGCCGCCCCGCGGCCCGGCACGCCCTGGACTGGCTGGCCGCCCGCCAGCTCGCCGACGGCGGCTGGGACGAGGACCCGTCGCTGGCCGGGTTCGCCCCCGAGTGGGCCACCCCGGGCGACCCGGAGGCCCGGCTCTTCCTGACCGCCAACGCCGGGTTCTGGCTGACCGTGGCCGGGCTGGACGCCCGCGCCGCCGGCCCGCTCGACCACCGGGTCGGCGGGGCGTACGCCGGGGTGGTGCAGGCGGCGGCCCACGCGCTCGCCGCGCAGCTCGCGCCGGACGGCAGCTGGCCGTCCTTCCTGCCGGCCGGCTGGCTGGCCGCGGCCGTGCTGCACCGCCAGCAGCTCTACTACGAGTCCGCCCGGATCCAGGCGATCCTGGCCGAGCGGATTCCGCAGATGTCCCCGGCCGACGTGGCCTGGCTCGCCGCCACGCTGCGCCGGGTCGACGTGGGCGAGGAGCAGTGGCTGCTGGTCTCGGCCCGCCGCCGGCTGGCCGAGACCCAGCGCAGCGACGGCGGCTGGGACAGCGACGACGGCCACCAGTTCGACGTGCACACCACGCTGCGGGCGATCCGGGCCTGCCGCCCGACCACCCCCGAGGCACCGGTCTCCGGCGCGCCGTTCGTCGCGCCCCAGTTGGCCGCGCCGCCGCTCGTGCCGGCGCCGCGCCCGGCGCCCCCGGGCGAGCTGGTCCTGCCGCCCGTCGTCCCGTTGCCGAGGCCGGCCCCGCCGTCCGCTCCGCCACCGGAGTCGGCGCCGCCCGAGCCGGCCGCGCCCACCGCCTGAGCCGACGGCCGGGCCGGTTCGCTCAGCGCAGGTGGCCGTCGCCGGTGACCACGTACTTGGTGCTGGTCAACTCGGGCAGGCCCATCGGGCCGCGGGCGTGCAGCTTCTGGGTGGAGATGCCGATCTCGGCGCCGAAGCCGAACTCGCCCCCGTCGGTGAACCGGGTGGAGGCGTTGACCATCACGGCCGCCGCGTCCACCCGGGCCACGAACTCGCGGGCGGCCGGCTGGGAGTCGGTGACGATCGCCTCGGTGTGCCCGGTGCCGTGCCGCCGGATGTGCGCGACGGCCGCGTCCAGCGAGTCGACCACGGCGACCGCGATGTCGGCGGAGAGGTATTCGGTGTCGAAGTCCTCCTCGGTGGCCGGCACCACCGCGTCGGAGTAGGCGGCCACCCGCGCGTCGCCGTGCACGGTCACCCCGGCGTCGGCGAAGGCGGCCAGCACGGCCGGCAGGAAGGCGTCCGCGACGCCCGCGTGCACCAGCAACGACTCGGCCGTGTTGCAGGTGGAGAGGCGCTGGGTCTTCGAGTTCAGGGTGACGGCGACGGCCTTGGCCAGGTCGGCGGCGGCGTCCACGTAGACGTGGCAGTTGCCCACCCCGGTCTCGATCACCGGCACGGTGGACTCCTCGACCACGGTCCGGATGAGCGACGCGCCGCCGCGCGGGATCAGCACGTCGACCAGACCCCGGGCGCGCATCAGTTCCTTGACCGAGTCGCGGGTGCTGGCGTCGAGGAGTTGCACCGCGTCGGCCGGCAGGCCGGCCCCAGCGACCGCGTCGCGGAGCACCGCGACCAGGGCGGCGTTGGAGTGCGCGGCCGAGGAGGAGCCGCGCAGCAGCGCCGCGTTGCCGGACTTCAGGCAGATCCCGGCCGCGTCGACGGTCACGTTGGGGCGGCCCTCGTAGATGATGCCGACCACACCGAAGGGCACCCGGACCTGGCGCAGCTCCAGCCCGTTGGGCAGGGTCGCGCCGCGGACCACCTCGCCCACCGGGTCGGGCAGCGCGGCCATCTGGCGCAGCGCGTCGGCGATGCCGGCCACCCGGCCCTCGTCGAGGGCCAGCCGGTCCAGCACGGCCGCGCTCAGCCCGGCCTCGCGCCCGGCCGCCAGGTCCGCCGCGTTCGAGGTCAGGATCTCCGGGGTACGCGCCACCAGCGCGTCGGCCATCGCGTGCAGCGCTGCGTCCTTCACCGTACGGGTGGCGACCGCGAGGGACTCCGCCGCGCCCCGGGCCCGGCGGGCCTGCTCGACCACGCTCATGCCGGCACTCCGCTGCGCTCCGTGCCGCCATGAGGCACTACCGCGCTGCACCGATGATTCACTCGCTGACGCTCGCTCATGCCAGCACTCCTCACAGCAGCACGAGGTCGTCGCGGTGGACGACCTCCCGTTCGTACGCCGGGCCGAGCGCCGCGGCGAGTTCCGAGGTGGAGCGGCCGAGCAGCCCGGGCAGCTCGACCGCGTCGTAGTTGACCAGCCCGCGGGCCACCGGCGCGCCCGCGGTGTCGACCAGGTCCACCGGGTCCCCGGCGGTGAACGCGCCGTCCACCGCGGTGATCCCGGCCGGGAGCAGGGACTTGCGCCGGCCGACCACCGCCTGCACCGCGCCCGGGTCGAGATGCAGCCGGCCGCGCGGCGCGGTGGCGTGCGCCAGCCAGAAGAGCCGGGCGGCCGGACGCCGGCTGCTTGGGTGGAAGAAGGTGCCGACCGGCTCGCCGGCCAGCGCCGGCGCGGCCAGCGGCGCGGCCGTGAGCACCACCGGGATGCCGAAGCCGGTGGCGATCCGGGCCGCCTCGACCTTGGTGACCATGCCGCCGGTGCCCACCCCGGCCCGGCCGGCCCCGCCGATGTCGACCCCGGCCAGGTCGCCCTCGCCGTGCACCTCGGTGATCCGGGTGCTGCCGGCCCGGGTCGGGTCGCCGGTCCAGAGCGCGTCCACGTCCGACAGCAGCACCAGCAGGTCGGCCTGGACCAGGGCGGCGACCAGCGCGGCGAGCCGGTCGTTGTCGCCGAACCGGATCTCCTCGGTGGCCACCGTGTCGTTCTCGTTGACGATCGGCACGGCCCGCAGGTCGAGCAGCTTGCGCAGGGTCCGGTACGCGTTGCGGTAGTGCGCCCGCCGGGTCACGTCGTCGACGGTGAGCAGCACCTGCCCGACGGTCAGCCGGTGCCGGGCGAAGGCCGCCGCGTAGCGGCCGATGAGCAGGCCTTGCCCGACGCTGGCGGCGGCCTGCTGGGTGGCCAGGTCGCGGGGGCGCCGGGGCAGCCCGAGCGGGGCCAGGCCGGCGGCGATCGCGCCCGAGGAGACCAGCACCACCTCGCGGCCGGCGGCGGCCAGCGCGCCGAGCGTGTCGACCAGCGCGTCGACCCGGGTGTCGTCCAGGCCGCCCGCCGGGGTGGTCAGCGAGGACGACCCGATCTTGACGACGATCCGGCGGGCCGAGGTGACTGCTTCGCGCACCCGACCATTCTGCGCGCTGCGGTCCGCCGGGCCTTCGTGCGTTCCCATATCGTGGCAGCCCGTGACACCTGACGAGTACGTCGAGGCGGTGCTGGACCTGGTCGAGCGGATCCCGCCCGGCCGGGTGATGTCGTACGGGGCGGTGGCCGACGCCCTCGCCGAGCGGTCGAGACGGGCGTCGGCCCGGCTGGTCGGCTCGATCATGGCCCGCCACGGGGGCGGGGTGCCCTGGCACCGGGTGGTGAACTCGGCCGGCCGGCTGCCACCGGGGCACGAGGTGGAGGCGCGAGCCCGGCTGCGCGCCGAGGGCTGCCCACTGCGCCCCGCCGGAGTGGACATGGCGGCGGCCGCCTGGTCGCCGGACGAGGGGATGTGACCGACGGCATAACGTGAGTAGCATTCGGCTCCATGACAGGAACGGGCGGGAGCCTGCCTCGCCGGGTGCACGCCGGATACGCGCTGGGCTCGCTGGTCACCGGCGCGTTCGGCACGGTGCCCGGGCTGCTCCTGCTGCCGTACCTCACCGACACGCTGGGCGTCGCGGCCGGGGTGGCCGCCCTCCTGGTGCTCCTGCCGAAGGCGTGGGACGTGCTGGTCAACCCGGTCGCCGGGCGGATCTCCGACCGGACCCGGTCCCGCTGGGGCGCGCGCCGGCCCTACCTGCTCGGCGGCGGGCTGGCGCTGGCCCTGCTCTTCGCCGCGATCTTCGCGGCACCGTTCGGCGCCGGCCCGGCCGCCGGGACGTACGTGGCCCTGGCGTTCCTGGCCACCGCGACCGCGTTCGCCTTCTTCCAGGTGCCCTACGTGGCCATGCCCGCCGAGCTGACCGACGACCCGGCGGAGCGTACCCGGCTGATGAGCTGGCGGATCGCGGTGCTGGCGCTGGCCATCCTGGTCTCCGGCGCGGTGGCCCCGGCCGTGGTGACGGCCGGCGGCGACGGGGTGCCCGGGCACCGTTGGATGGGTCTGTTCGTGGCGGCGCTCATCGTGGCCGGCACGGTCGGCGTCTTCCTCGGCACCCGCTCCGCGCCGACCGGCACGGTGGGGGAGAGCGAGCCCAGCCTGCGCGCCCAGCTCGCGGTCGCCGGCCGGAACCGGCCGTTCCGGGTGCTGCTGGCCTGCTTCGTGATCCAGTCCGCCGGTGTCGCCACCGTGCTGGCCGGGGTGAAGTACTTCGCCGACCAGGTGCTCCGCGCCCCCGACAGCGGGCCGACCCTGCTCTTCGCCTGCTTCGTCGGCCCGGCGCTGCTGGTCATGCCGCTGTGGACCCGGGCCGGCGCATGGCTGGGCAAGCGCGCCGCGCTGGTCGCCGCGTCGCTGCTCTTCGCGGCCGGGGCGCTGGCCCTGGTCGCCGCCCCCGCGCTGCCGGCCGCCGGGGTCTACGCCGTGGTCGCGCTGATCGGCGTCGGCTACGCCGGCCAGCAGGTCTTCGCGCTGGCCATGCTGCCGGACTGCATCGCCTACGACACCGTGCGCACCGGCCGGCGGCAGGCCGGCGTGTTCACCGGGCTGTGGACCGCCGGGGAGACCTTCGGCCTGGCCCTCGGCCCCGGAATCTACGGCCTGGTCCTCCAGCTCTCGGGCTACGTCTCCTCGTCGACCGGGGTGGCGGCGGCCCAGTCGGCGACCGCCCGACTCGGCGTGCTGCTCGGCTTCACCATCCTGCCGGCCCTGCTGGTCGCCGCCCCGGTGGTGCTGCTACGCGCCTACACGCTGACCCCGGCAGACCTGGCCACCGCCGCCACCCCCAGTTCCGACGATCATGGAGTTGTGGTGGCGGATGAAAGCCGCTGAACGTCACAGAAAGGGCACCACAAGTCCATGATCGACGAAACGGCGGGCGCGCTGCCCATCGCAGGGGTGCCTGCCGCGCGGGTGCTTGACGAGATTCGGGGTTTGCGGGCGGGGGATCGGCCCACGCATGGTGGGCGGCTCTTTGCCTACGTCTACGACCCCGGGGTGGCGGGGCTGGACGAGCTGGCGCAGGCCGCCCACGCGGAGAGCGCGCACGTCAACGGCCTCGACCCGACCGCCTTCCCGTCCCTGCTGGCCATGGAGAACGCGCTGGTCGGCGCGGCCGCCCGGCTGCTCGGCGGCGGCCCCGGCACGTCCGCGCCGGACGTGGTCGGCAGCGTCACCGGCGGCGGCACCGAGTCGCTGCTGCTGGCCGTCAAGGCGGCCCGCGACGCCCGGCCCGACCTCGCCGAGCCGCGCATCGTGGTGCCGGTCAGCGGGCACGCCGCCTTCGCCAAGGCGGCCCACTACCTGCGGGTGGCCCTCGACCCGGTGCCCGTGGACCCGGTGACCCTGCGCCCGGCCGTCGCCGACGTGGCCGCCGCGATCCGGCCGGAGACCGTGCTGGTCGTCGCCTCCGCCCCGTCGTACGCGCACGGCGTCATCGACCCGGTGGCGGAGATCGCGGCCGTGGCGGCGGCGGCCGGGGTGCGCTGCCACGTGGACGCCTGCTTCGGCGGCTGGACGCTGCCCTGGCTGCGCCGGCTCGGCGCGCCGGTGCCCCCGTTCGACTTCGCGGTGCCCGGAGTCACCTCGATCTCGGTCGACCTGCACAAGTACGCGTACGCCCCGAAGGGGGTGTCGGTGCTGCTGCACCGGGATTCGGCGCTGCGCGCTCCGCAGTTCTTCGCGTACGGCGACTGGCCCGGCTACACGATGGTCAACCCGGTGGTCGCCTCGACTCGGTCGGGCGGGCCGATCGCCGCCGCGTACGCCACCCTGCGGCACCTCGGCGAGGACGGCTACCTGCGGCTGGCCGCGCGGACCCGGGACGCGGTCGCCGGGCTGGCCGACGCGGTCCGCGCGGTCGACGGGCTGCGGCTGCTGGCCGAGCCGGAGTCGACGGTGGTCTGCTTCACCGCCGACGACCCGGGGCTGGACCTGTTCGTGCTGGTCGACGAGCTGACCGCCCGGGGCTGGCACACCCAGCCGCAGCTCGCGTACGCCGGGCTGCCGGCCAGCGTGCACCTCACGGTGACCGCGGCGGTGGCCCCGCGGGTGGCCGAGTTCGGCCCGGCGCTGGCCGAGGCGGCGACCGCCGCCCGGGCGGCCGGGCCGGTCGCGCTGCCGCCCGAACTGCTGGCGCTCGCCGGCAGCCTCACCCCGGCGGCGCTCACCCCGGAACTGGTCGCGGGACTGGCCGCCGGGCTGGGGTTGGGTGGCACCGTCGGCGCGCCGGAGCGGATGGCGGCCGTGAACACGCTGCTCGACGCCGCCCCGGTGGCGCTGCGCGAGCGGTTGTTGACCGAGTTCGTCGGTCTGCTGCAGCGGCCCGTCTGGTGAACCGGCGGCCTCCGGGCCGGACCGACGGTGACTCGCCCGGTCCGGAAGCTGCTTCCGGACCGGGCGATGGGGCGCCGCGCGGGTCAGCTCCCGCTGGCCTCGATCGGGAACGTCGCGACGTTGTCCCGCGGGGTGGCCTCGGGAACGTCGCCTCCCTCGTACCAGGGGGCCAGGACGAACTCACCGGTGCCCAGCGTGCCGGGGGCGGTGCCGGCCGGCGCGGTGACCAGCACCCGGAAGGTGCGGACCTCCCCGGCCATGAACCGCCCGCCCGGGACGACGAAACCCGTGGCGAACACCGGCAGGTCCGCCGGGTCGGTCGCCTCCATGTCCAGGCCCGCCGGCAGCGCCGCGCGCACCTCCAGGTGGCTGTGCGGGGCGTCGCCCCGGTACCGGACGGTGACCGGCAGCCAGCCGGCCCAGCGACCGTCCGCCTGCCGGGTCAGCCGGGCCTCGCCGACCGCGATCGAGGCCCGCGTGCTGGCGTCCGGCTCGTACGGCCGCGGGTGGCGGAGGCTTCCGGTTGTTCCCCGGAAGACGGTGCGGTAGGCGGCCGTCGTGGTGGTCGGGGAGTCGTACCCGACCTGCACCGCCACCTGGCCGCCGCCCGCCGACATGGCGTACGGGCGGGTCCGGGTCAGCACCTCGAACCGCGCGGTGACGGAGTAGGTCTCGCCCGGACCGATCGGCAGCGCGCAGTCGAAGGTCCGGACGAACTGCTTCGGCACGGTCACGAGACAGAACTCGTCCGACGTGGTGCCCCGCCAGGAGCCCGCGACCGGCTCGGTGATCAGGACGTGCGAGACGTACGAGTCGGTGGGGTTGGTGATGGTGACGGGCAGCTCACCCTGGTAGCCGCGGCTCGACGGCTCGAGCACCAACCGCCCGACGGTGGCGGTCGCCGAGTCGCTCGTGCCGGTGGCGCCGGCCGAAACCGCTGGGGTCGCCGGCACGAGCAGGACGAGCGCGGCACCGAGCGCGCCGGTGGTGATGCGGGTCGCGATGACCATGGAGGTACCTCCGAGATTCCCCGTGTCGTCCCCGGTCGGGACTCCTGCCGGTAGCACCCCTGACCCCGGTGCGGCGTTGCGGTGGGCGGGTGTCCGCAAGCCGACTCCACCCTCACCCGTCGAACCGCACCTCGAAGGTTGCGGACCGGCCGGTGCCCGGGACGGCCGCGCCGTCGGCCCCGGTGCCGGCGTCCAGACGGACGGTGCCCTGGCCGTCCGGCCCGTCGGCCCTGGTGCGGAACGGGAACAGCGTCCAGCGGCGTTCGCCGGGGGCCAGTGGCTGCGCCACGCAGGTCACCGTGGCCGGCCGCTGGATGACCTGCGCGCAGTACTCCCACAGCTCCACGTACGGCTCGTCGCGCTCGTTGCGCGGGAACGTGACGAGCGGATGGTCCATGGCCGAGGCGCCGCTGCCGATCTCGATCGCCATGCTGGCCACCCGGTACCCGTCGGCGCCCGGTGCGGGGTACTGCAGGACCTGGGCCTCGATCGTGCCCGGGCCCGGCGGTGCGTTCGACCGCGAGGAGGGCATCGCCGACGGCCCCTCCACCTGGACGAACCGCCGGTCGTCCCAGCGGTAGCCGCGCCACTGGCGGCGTACCGGATCACCGCAGCAGGCCTGCACGTCGGCCACCCGCACGCGGACGGTCCCGTCCGAGCGGACCGCCGTCTCGGTGATGTCGCCGATACCGTCGCCGGTCCGGGTCACCCCGCCGAGCAGGACGACCTGCCCCGCCCGGTCCCGGTCGAAGCCCACCACCTGCTTCGCCACGGTGTCGCCGAACAGGCAACCGACCAGCGCGACGGTCTCGGACGCCCCGTCGCCGTCCACGTCGCCGTACCTGACGTCGAGCAACGCCGGCCGGGACTGCCGGGTCGACGCGGGCAGCAGCCGCACGTCGGCTGTGGTGCAGCTCGCCGGGGCGTACGCCGCCCAGTCCGGCAGGTCCACGCGGGCGGCGAGCAGGTCACTCCGGTTGATCCGGCCGTCCGGGGCGGCCGGCGGACCGCTCGACGGGGCCGTGGGGGTGGGCGTGACCCGCGGGGTCGGTGTCGGGCTCTCCGGCGGAGCCGGCGTGCGGCTGTGTGCCGGTGGCGCCGGCGGTGCGGCACCGTCGGCGAGCACGGCCCAGGCGGCTCCCGGCGCGGCGACGGCGACGAGGGTGACGGCGGCGGCCAGGCGGATGGTCCGGCGCCGCCGCCGGCGGACGGTCGTCCGCACCGTCTCGGCACCCGCCGGCCGGACCGCCGTGATCAGCTCCGCGCGGTAGGCCGCGAACGCGCCGTGCAGCAGATCGTCGGGCTCAGTCATGCTCGCTCACCTCGTGGGACGTGCTCAGGAGGGTCGCCAACGTCGCCCGCCCCCGGTGCAGCCAGGACTTCACCGTGCCCTCGGGGACCTGCTCCTGGCGGGCTATCTCGGCGACGGAGAGATCGGCCAGGTGATGCAGGACCACGGCCCGGCGTTGGTTCGGCGGCAGCAGGGCCAGCGCGCCGTGCAGCGCCACCCGGTCGGGGCTCGGACCGGGGACGTGCTCCTCGCGTTGGCGACGCAGGTAGCTCTGGGTGGTCCGCAGCCGCCGCCAGCGGCTGGTGGCGAGATTCCAGGCCACCCGCCGCACCCAGGCCACCGGGTCGTCGTAGCGGGACACCCTCGACCAGCGGGCGAAGGCCCGGCAGAACGCTTCCTGGACCAGGTCCTGGGCCTGGGACAGGTCACCGCAGTACGCGGTGAGCTGCACGGTCAGCGACCGGAAGTGGGCGTGGTAGAGCCGGTCGAAGTCGGCACCCGGCGGCTCGCCCCCGTCGGGTTCCGGCGGCGGCTCACCGAGCCTGGGCTGCGTCGTCACCGCCACCTGTACCCTCCCCCGTGCGGCAGCCGCCGGCGGCTGCCGGCAACTCTTCTCACACGTTTCGATGCGCCGTGAGGTTGCGGCGGTTGTCGTCCCGCCGCTGTGGTTGACTGTCAGATCGGGGACACGGGAGGAGGCGCGAGGTGCAGTTGCCGGCCGTGCTCGGCGAGCCGATCCGGTTCGTGCTGAACTGGGGCCGCCGCTACTCGCTCTGGGTGTTCAACTTCGGGCTGGCCTGCTGCGCCATCGAGTTCATCGCCACCAGCATGGGCCGGCACGACTTCATGCGGCTCGGCGTGATCCCGTTCGCCCACGGCCCCCGCCAGGCCGACCTCATGGTGGTCTCCGGCACGGTGACCGACAAGATGGCGCCGGCGATCAAGCGGCTCTACGACCAGATGCCCGAGCCGAAGTACGTGATCTCGTTCGGCGCCTGCTCCAACTGCGGCGGACCCTACTGGGACTCCTACTCGGTCACCAAGGGCGTCGACCAGCTCATCCCGGTCGACGTCTACGTGCCCGGCTGCCCGCCCCGCCCGGAGGCGCTGCTGCACGGCATCCTCCGCCTCCAGGAGAAGATCGCCGCCGAGGAGGCCGGCGTCGGCGGGGTGCCGCGCCCCGACCGGCTCGCCCCGCCGGTCGACCCGCGGCCCGCGGAGAGCACCCCCCGGCCGGTGCAGTCCCTCACCGCTCCACCGGTACGTCCCCCGGTCGGCTGACGCCGGAGATGGCGGTCGCGGTCTAGCCTGCGGACCATGACCCACTCCGCGGACAAGCGTTCCGCCTTCATCGTCGACGTGCTGACCGAGGAGTTCGGCGCGTCGATGGCGATCGACCCGGCGGCGTTCCGCCGCAAGTTCCGCAAGATGGCCGCCTCACCCTTCGCCTTCTACCGGGGCAGCGCCTCGCTCTTCTACGCCGACCAGCGCGGCGACTTCGCCAGCGACCGGTTCCTCGACGACCGGACCAGCCGGGTGTGGATCCACGGCGACCTGCACGCCGAGAACTTCGGCACCTACATGAACGGCTCCGGGCAGCTCGTCTTCAACGTCAACGACTTCGACGAGGCGTACGTCGGTCCGTTCTCCTGGGACCTGAAGCGCTTCGCCGCCAGCGTGGCCCTGCTCGGCTACGCCAAGGCGCTCTCCGACCGGGTGATCGGCGAGCTGGTGGCCGGCTTCGCCCGGTCGTACCTGGCCGAGCTGCGGGCCATCGCGGCCGGCGGGGACGACGCGATCGGCTCGATCACCCTGGACAACGCCGACGGGGTGTTGCGCCGGGTGCTCCAGCAGGCCCGGCTGAACACCCGGGTCGACCTGCTCGCCACTCAGACCACCATCGACAACTACGAGCGCCGGTTCTCCCTCGGCGACGGGGTCTACGAGATCGACGCCGCGACCCGGGAGCAGGTCAGCGCCGCGTTCCAGGACTACCTGGGCACGTTGCCGGCGGCCACCGCCCGGCTCCGCCCGGTCGCCGCGAACATCAAGGACGTGGTGCTGCGCAAGGGCGTGGGCATCGGCTCGGCCGGGCTGCCCTCCTACAACCTGCTGCTGGAGGGGCACACCCAGGCGCTGGAGAACGACGTCGTCATCTACATGAAGCAGGCCCAGGTGCCGGCCGTGGCGCGGCACATCGACGACGAGCGGGTTCGCGCGTACTTCCGCCACCAGGGGCACCGGACCGCCGAGTCGCAGCGGGCGTTGCAGGCGCACGCCGACCCGTGGGTGGGCTTCACCGAGCTGGGCGGGGTCGGGCAGCTCGTCGCCGAGGTCTCCCCGTACGCGGCCGACCTCGACTGGGCCGACGTCAACGAGCCCGAGGAACTCGCCGGGGTGCTCACCGACCTGGGCCGGGCGGTGGCCCGGATGCACTCGGTGGCCGACGACGAGTCCAGCCACGACCTGGTGGACTACTCCACCGAGGAGGCGATCGTCGCGGTCGTGGACGCCGACGCGTCGGCCTTCGTCGACTACCTGATCGACTTCGCGCACACCTACGGCATCCGGGCCCGCGAGGACCACCAGCTCTTCGTGGACCTGTTCCGCAACGGCCGGCTGCCCGGCATCTGAGGCTCCGGGGCGGCGAGGCACGCGCTCCGCCGCCCCGCCTCACTGCTCGAAGTCCAGCACCACCTTGATGTCCTCGCTGGTGGTGGCGTACGCGTCGGCATAGGAGGAGACCGGCACCCGGCGGCTGATCAGCGAGTTCAGCCACGCCTGGTCGGCCCGGGCGAGCGCCGCCGCGGCCAGGTCCCAGTGCCGGCGGTTGGCGTTCACCGAGCCGAAGACCACGTTGTTCTCCAGCACCAGGTCCCGGTTGAGCGCGCCCGCGTCGAAGTCGATGGTCCGGCCGCCGCTGGACACTCCGGTGAGACAGACGACGCCGTTCGCCCCCGCCTTGCGCATCGCGTCCATCACCACCACCGGGGCGCCGGTGCACTCCACCACCACGTCCGGTTCGAAGTCCAGCTCCGCCACCGTCGAGGTGTGGTACGTCGCGCCGAGCGAGCGGACCAGCTCCGGCTTCGGACCGGTCTTGTTCCGGTCCAGCACGTGCACCGACAGCCCGCGCTGGATGCCCAGCAGGGCGGCCAGCAGCCCGATCGGCCCGGCCCCGGTGACCAGCACGTTCTGCGGCTGCCACACGGCCCGCCTGCCGATCCGCTCGATGTGGTCCCACGCCTTCGCCACCACGCTGGTCGGCTCCAGCAGCATCCCGACCGGGGCGAGCATCGGGTCCAGGCCGACGGCGAACCTCGGCTGCACCCGCCAGCGGTCCCGGGCGAAGCCGGGCAGCCCCTTGATCCCGTGCTCGGTGTACCGGCCGTTGCGGCACATGTCCCACTCGCCCACGGCGCAGTTCGGGCAGGGCACCGGGTCGGGGTGCCGGACGATCCCGGCCACCAGGTCGCCGGGCTGGAGGGTGCCCGTCGGGTCCTCCAGCACCCGGCCGAGCGCCTCGTGCCCGAGCACCAGCCGTTCCTGGCCGGGCGGCGCCTGGCCGTACGCGCCCGCGATGATCTCCTGGTCGGTCCCGCAGATGCCCACCGCGAGGGCCTGGACCAGGATCGCGCCCTCCTCCGGCACCGGCTCGGGCCAGTCGTCGTCGAGGCGCAGCGAATCGGGTACCTCGGGAGTCACAGTGACAGCGCGCACGGTGTTCATCCTTCCCCGCCGGAGGCCCCCGTGCCCGGCAAAGCGGCGGATCCCGCCCGGGCGAGCGTGGACGGCCCGACACGGCTCCCGGCCGTCGGCCCTAGGATCAGCGGCATGACTCCGGAAGAGGTCGGCCGGCGGATTGTCGCGCTGCTCGCGCCCGTCGAGGCCACCACCACGGTCTCCGGCGGTCAGGGGTATGCCCGCGCCACCGTCGACGTACCCCCGGCGAGCTGGCGCGACGCGGTGCGCGCGGCGCGCGGCGACGCCGAGCTGGGCTGCGACTTCTTCGACTGGCTGTCGGCCGTCGACGAGCTGGCCGAGGGCTTCGACGTCGTGGCGCACCTCTGGTCGACCCAGCACCGGCACGGGCTGCTGCTGCGCACCCGGGTGCCGCGGGAGACGCCGGTCGTGGCGTCCGTCGTCGACGTCTTCCCCGGCGCGGCCTGGCACGAGCGGGAGACCCACGAGATGTTCGGCATCGGCTTCGACGGGCACGGCGAGCTGCGGCCGCTGCTGCTGCCGCCGGAGTTCGAGGGCCACCCGCTGCGCAAGGAGTTCGTGCTCGCCTCCCGGGTCGCCAAGCCCTGGCCGGGCGCCAAGGAACCCGGCGAGTCGGAGGCCGGTGGCGGCCGCCGGCCGATCCGGCCCCCGGGCGTGCCGGCGCCGGGGGAGTGGGGGACGACGCCCACGCCGGCCGGCGCGGCCGGGGTGGGCGAGGGCCCCCGCGGGGGTACGCCGGCCCGTCCGGCCCGCGAACGCCCGGCGCGCCCCGCCCCGGGCGAGCGGCCGACCGGCCCCGCGCGCCAGGAGCCGGCGGCCGAGGAGGGGGAGGGCTGATGCCGACCTGGTTGGAACTGGTCCTCCGGGTGGCGGGCGTGCTGGTCGCGTTCCTCACCCTGCCGCTGATCGTGGGCCAGGCCGAGCACAAGGTGATGGCCCACATGCAGGGCCGGCTCGGCCCGATGTACGCGGGCGGCTTCCACGGCTGGGCCCAGCTCGTCGCCGACGGCATCAAGTTCGTGCAGAAGGAGGACGTCACCCCGCGCGACGCGGACCGGCCGGTGTTCCGGCTGGCGCCGGCCGTGGCCCTGGTGCCCTACCTGCTCGCCCTGCTGGTCATCCCGCTCGGGCCGGGCGACCTGGTCGGGCAGCCGCTGGACATCGGCCTGTTCTTCGTGCTGGCAGTGGTCGGCATCGGGGTGCTCGCGGTGCTCATGTCGGCCTGGGCGTCGGCCAACAAGTACAGCCTGCTCGGCGGGCTGCGCGGGGCGGCCCAGTTGCTCGGCTACGAGCTGCCGCTGGTGCTGGCCGCCGCCTCGGTGGCCATGGCGGCCGGGACGCTCAGCCTGCCCGGCATCGTGGACGCGTGGCGGCCCTGGTGGCTGCTCTGGCAGGCCCCGGCCATGGTGATCTTCTTCGTGGCCGGGCTGGCCGAGATCCGCCGGCCCCCGTTCGACATGCCGGTGGCCGACTCCGAGCTGGTCTTCGGGTACATGACCGAATACACCGGCCTGCGCTTCGCGTTCTTCCTGCTCGCCGAGTACGTCGGCATCGTGGTGATCGCCGCGCTGACCACGGTGCTCTTCCTCGGCGGCTGGCACGGCCCGTTCGCCGACGCCCAGCTCGGCTGGCTGTGGACCCTGCTCAAGGTGTTCGCCGTCGCGTTCGTGATCATCTGGCTCCGGGTGAGCTACCCGCGGCTGCGCGAGGACCAGCTCCAGCGCCTCTGCTGGCTGGTGCTGGTGCCGCTGGCCCTGGCCCAGCTGGTGCTGACCGCCGCCGTCCGCCTGGCGATCTGAGGACGGCCCGCGCCGCGCGGGTTCAGCCGACGTCGAGCAGCGGGGTGTGGGCCGGGTCAACCCGTTCCGCCGGCGGCGCCGGCAGCGGCGGGGTGCCGTCGCCGAACGGGCGGCCGCCGAGCTGCTCGCGGCCGTGCGGGGTGAGCCAGTTGGCCAGGTCCGGGCCGAGCGGCACCACCCCGGTCGGGTTGATGTCCCGGTGCACCTCGTAGTAGTGCCGCTTGATGTGGTCGAAGTCGACGGTGTCGCCGAAGCCCGGCGTCTGGAACAGGTCCCGGGCGTACGCCCAGAGCACCGGCATCTCGGCCAGCTTCTGCCGGTTGCACTTGAAGTGGCCGTGGTAGACCGGGTCGAAGCGGACCAGCGTGGTGAACAGCCGGACGTCGGCCTCGGTGATCGTGTCGCCGACCAGGTAGCGCTGCCCGGCCAGCCGCTCGGTCAGCCAGTCCAGCCGGTCGAACAGCCGGTGGTACGCCCGCTCGTACGCCTCCTGGCTGCCGGCGAAGCCGCACCGGTAGACGCCGTTGTTCACGTCCGCGAAGACCACCGCGTTGACCTCGTCGATCTCGCCGCGCAGCCGCTCCGGGTAGAGCTCCGGCGCTCCCGGCCGGTGGTGGGCCGTCCACTCCGTCGACAGGTCAAGGCTCATCTGCGCGTAGTCGTTGGTGACCACCTGACCGGTCGGCACGTCCACCAACGCCGGCACGGTGATGCCCCGCTCGTAGCCGGGGAAGCGCGCGAAGTAGGCGTCGGCCAGCCGCTCGATGCCGAGCACCGGGTCCCGGCCGCCCGGGTCGAGGTCGAAGGTCCAGCTCCGTTTGTCGTGGGTGGGCCCGGCCACCGCCATCGAGATGGCGTCCTCCAGCCCGAGTAGCCGCCGGACGATGATCAGCCGGTTCGCCCACGGGCAGGCACGGCTGACCGCCAGCCGGTAGCGGCCCGGCTCCACCGGCCAGCCGCTCGACCCGTCGGCGGTGATCCGGGTGGCGATGTAGCGCTGGTCCCGGGTGAACTCGCCGCCCGGCTCGACGTACTTGCCGCCGGTCCGGTTGAGGATCTCGTCGCCCTTGTCGCCCACGCCGCCTCCCGAGGATGTCTCGTTCCCGTCCCATCATGGTCGCTCGGGGGACCTCCGTCAGGCCGAGTGGACAGGACCGGGGCTAGGCTGCCGCGGTGACCGATGTGGAGGCGGCGGCCCGACGTTTCATCGCCGACGTGTGGAACGCCGGCCGCGAGGAGAGCGCGTACGACCTGATCGCCGCGGACTGCCCGGGGCTGGGCGGGACCGGCCCGGAGGCCACCCTGGCCTGGCACCGCGACCGGCGGGCGTCCTTCCCCGACCTGCGCTACAAGGTCGTCGAGGTGGTGGCCGCCGGCGCCCGGGTGGCCGTGCACTGGCGGGCCGCCGGCACCCAGGCCGGGCAGTTCGGTCCGGTGCCGCCGACCGGCCGGGTGGTCAGCTACTCGGGAGCGAGCTTCCTCCGCTTCGACGAGAGCGGCCGGATCGTCGACGTGTGGAGCGTCAACGAGCTGTTCCAGGTCCTCCAGCAACTCGGCGTCGAGATGCTCCCGCCGCTCACACGCGGCGGGGAGTGATCCGGCTGATCGGTAGGTTCACCGGGAAGGGCTCGCCGGTGTCCACGAACTTCGTCCACCGGCCCGTCTCGCTGTAGACCTCGTGCACCGGATCGATCTTGTAGGTGTAGACGACTAGACCTTCGTCCTCCCACTCGATCCGCCAGTAGAACGGAATTCCGGCCTGCGCGTACAAAGCCGGCTTCAGCACCCGGTCGATGGAGCGGGTGCTCGGTGAGACGATCTCGACTGCCAGCACGACCTCGTGGGGTTCGTACCTCGACGGCTCGCGTGCCGCCGCAACCGAGGTGGTGACCAGCACGTCCGGAATGAAGGAGCGGGTGTGGTTGACCCTGACCTCCACCGCTTGGGTCACGTCGTACCCGTCGGGGCAGTCCTCGGTGAGGGCCGCCATGAGGAGGCCCGCGACGGTCTGGTGCATCCGGGTGGGGGAGGGGGACATGAGCAGCACTCCATCGAGCAGTTCGCGGCGGTGGCCGTCCTCGGGCAGCGCGTCCAGGTCGTCGGTCGTCCACCCGCCCTCGGGCGGGTAGTCGCTCTGCAGCGCGGCGGTCATGACGGGTCCTTTCCGGTGCGCCGTTCTCCCCGCGCTCACGATACCGCCGCCAACAGTCCGGGTGGTGGTCGCGCGCGCGGGGGGCACAGGGCAGGATGGGCGGCATGAGCGAGCGCAGCGGCGTGCCCGGCGAGGGGCTGGTTAAGGGCCTGGCGGTCACGCTCAAGACGATGACCCGTCGCTCGACCACGCAGCAGTACCCGGACGTGGCACCCGAGCTGCCGCCCCGCTCCCGCGGCGTGATCGCGCTGCTGGAGGAGAACTGCACGGTCTGCATGCTCTGCGCCCGCGAGTGCCCGGACTGGTGCATCTACATCGACTCGCACAAGGAGGAGGTGGCGGTGCCCGGTGCCGCCCGCCCCCGCCAGCGCAACGTGCTCGACAAGTTCGACATCGACTTCTCGCTCTGCATGTACTGCGGCATCTGCATCGAGGTCTGCCCGTTCGACGCGCTCTACTGGTCCCCCGAGTTCGAGTACGCCGAGTACGACATCAAGGACCTGCTGCACGACAAGGGCCACCTCGGCGAGTGGATGGCCACCGTCCCGCCGCCGCCGGCCCACGACCCGCACGGCGACCCCTCGAAGGAGGAGACCACCGCCGCCCGCAAGGCTGCGGCCCCCGCCGCGCGCCCGGCCCCGTCCCCGGCGCGCCCCGAACCCGGCGCCGAGCAGGGCGGAGGCGCGCCGTCATGACGGGTGCGGACGTGCTGCTGCTCGCCCTCGGCGCGGTGGCGGTGGGCGCGGGCGCGCTGGTGGTGGCCACCCGGCACCTGGTCCGCGCCGGGCTCTGGCTGGTGGTCTGCCTGGGCGCGCTGGCGGGTGACTACCTGGTGCTCAGCGCCGAGCTGGTGGCCTGGGTGCAGGTGCTCATCTACGTCGGCGCCGTGGTGGTGCTGCTGCTCTTCGCGGTGATGCTGACCCGGGCCCCGATCGGCCCCTCCGACGACCTCGACCGGCCCGGCTGGCCGGCGGCCCTGATCGGCGCCGGCAGCGGGCTGGGCCTGGCCGTGCTGCTGGTCGACGCGTTCCGCTGGTCCCGCGTCGGGCTGCCCGCCGCGGGCACCGCCGAGCGCCTCGGCGAGCAGGTGTTCCGCACCTGGGTGCTGCCCTTCGAGGTGCTCTCGGTGCTGCTGCTCGCCGCCCTGGTCGGCGCGATCGTGCTCTCCCGCCCCGACATCGGCCGCTCCGGCGCGACCCCGACCGGCACGCCCGCCCGGCCCGGCCGCCCGGCCGGCCCGGTCGAGCCGCCCCCACCGGTCGTCGCGGCCGCCGACGAGAGTGGGCGCGCGTGAGACCGGTCATCCCGTACGTCACCGCCGCGCTGCTGTTCGGCCTCGGCGTCTACGGCGTGCTGCGCCGCCGCAACGCGGTCCTCGTGCTGATGGCGGTCGAGCTGATGCTCAACGCGGTCAACCTGATCCTGGTCACCGCCGACACCACGGTCCGGGCCGCGCTGCCGCACTCCGGCCAGGTCTTCGCGCTCTTCGTGATCGTGCTCGCCGCCGCCGAGATCGGCGTCGGGCTGGCCATCGTGCTCCAGCTCTACCGGCTGCGGGCCAGCGTCACGGTGGACGACGTGCCGCTCGCCGAGGCGCCCGCCCCGGCCACCGTGGTCGCCGCCGACCGGGGCGAGGGGGAGAAGTGACCGGACTGCTGGCGGTGGCGCTGCCCGGCGTACCCCTGCTCGCCGGCCTGCTCGGGCTGCTGCTGCCGCCGTCGCCGCGCGGGGGGGCCACCGGGGAGGACCCGGCGCGGCGGGCGGCAATCGCGCTCGGCGTGGCCGGCGCCGCGGTGGCGCTGCTGGCGGCGGTGGCGCTGCTGGTCCGGGTCGAGGGGCCGGTCGAGGGCGCCACCGACTGGGTCGACCTGGGCGGGCTGCGGGTGACCCTCGGCTGGCGGCTGGACGGGGTCGCCGTGCTGGTCGCCGTGGCGGTGGCCGCGGTGGCCCTGGCCGTGCAGGTCTACTCGATCGGCTACCTGCGGCGCGGCCCGCACGACGACGTCGAGGTGGACCACCGCTACCCGCCCTACGCCGCCCAGATCAGCCTCTTCACCGCGGCGATGCTGACCGTGGTGGTCTCCGGTGACCTGATCCTGCTGCTGGTCGGCTGGGAGGTGATGGGCATCTGCTCCTACCTGCTCATCGCCCACGACCGGCGGCTGCCGGAGGCGCCGGCCGCCGCGGTGAAGGCGTTCCTGGTCACCCGGGTGGGTGACGTCGGCTTCCTGCTCGGCATCGCGCTGCTCGGCGTCGGCGCGGGCAGCTTCCGGATCGCCGACGTGCTGGCCCACGACTATTCGGCGGGCACGCTCACCGCGGCCTGCCTGCTGCTGCTCGCCGGGGTGGCCGGCAAGAGCGCGCAGTTTCCGCTGCACACCTGGCTGCCGGACGCGATGGCGGGTCCCACCCCCATCTCCGCGCTGATCCACGCGGCCACCATGGTCGCCGCCGGGGTCTACGCGGTGGCCCGGCTGTTCCCGCTCTTCGCGCAGGCCCCGGCCGCCCTCGCCGTGCTCGGGGTGATGGCGGCGGTCACCCTGCTGCTCGGCGCGTTCGCGGCCACCGCACAGGACGACATCAAGCGGGTGCTGGCCTGGTCGACGGTCTCGCAGATCGGCTACATGACCGGCGCGCTCGCCGTCGGCGCCCCCGCGGTGGCCCTGTTCCACCTGCTCACCCACGCCGCGTTCAAGGCGCTGCTGTTCCTCGCGGCCGGCGTGGTGATCCACGCCGTCGGCACCACCCTGATGTCCCGGATGGGTGGCCTGCGCGCCGCCATGCCGGTGACCTTCTGGTGCATGCTGATCGGCCTCGGGGCGCTGGCCGGGGCGCCGCCGCTGTCCGGTTTCTGGAGCAAGGACGGCGTGCTCGCCGCCGCGCAGGCCGCCGCGCTGGACGGCGCCGGCCCGGCCCCGGCCTGGGTGGGCTGGCTGGTCTGGCTGGCCGGGCTGCTCGGCGTCGCGGTCACCGCCTGGTACGCGACCCGCCTGCTGCTGCGGACCTTCCTCGGCACGACCCGGATCCCGCTGGCGCACCCGCACGACCCGCCGGCGGTGCTGCGTTGGCCCGTGCTCCTGCTCGCGGTGCCCGCCGCGCTGCTCGGCCTGGCCGCCTTCGCGCCGTGGTTCGCCGACCGGCTGCGGGTGCCGGCCGACGTTTCCGACGAGGCCGTCGAACTGGTTCACCTCGCGCCGAACCTGGTGCTGCCGTTCCTGCTGCTGCTGGTGGGCGCGGGCGTCGCCTGGGCCGGCTGGCGCCGCGACCCGGCCGCCGACCCGGCGCGCTTCCTGGGTCCGCTGCGGCCGGTCTTCGCCCGCGCGTTCCGGCTCGACGACGTCCAGCAGGCCCTCGTCGTACGCCCGACCACCGCCCTGGCCCGGGTCGTGCGGACCGGGGACGAGCTGGGGGTGGACGGCCTCGTGGAGGGGAGCGGCCGGGCCGCGGTCGAGCTGGGTGGCGGGCTGGCCGCGCTGCACCGGGCCGCGCTGCCCCGCGCGGCGGCCGGGGTGCTGGCCGGCGCGCTGCTGATCGGCCTCGCGGTCGCCCTGATCGGAGTGACCTCATGACGCTGGGGCAGTTCCTGCTGGTCGCGGTGCTCGCGGTGCCCGCGCTGGGCGCCGTGGCGGCCGCCGCCGTCCCCGGCGACCGGGCCGGCCGGCTGGTCGGCACGGTCGCCGCCGCGCTGACTCTGCTCGCCACCCTGCCGCTGGTCGGCGGCGACCACGGCTGGTTCGGCTACGGCCCCCGGCCGGCCGTGCAGCCCTGGCACCAGGTGGACGTGTCCTGGGTGCCCGGCCTCGACCTGCGCTTCCACCTCGGGGTGGACGGCATCTCCTGGCCGCTGGTGGTGCTCACCGCCCTGCTCACCCTGCTCTGCTGCGGCTACACGCTCTGGCGGGCGCCCGCGGGCGGCGGCAGCGGGCGGGCCCTGGTGGCGCTGCTACTGGTCGTCGAGGTGGGCATCCTGGGCACCTTCCTCGCCCTCGACCTGGTGCTGTTCTTCCTGTTCTTCGAGGTCGTCCTGCTGCCCATGTACGCGATCATCGCCGGCTGGGGTGGCGACGACCGGCGCCGGGCGGCCCGCAAGTTCGCCCTCTACACGCTCTTCGGCTCGGTGCTGCTGCTGGTCGGCGTCTACGTGGTGGTGGCCGCCGCGGGCACCGCCGACCTGGTGACGTTGACCGGCGGCACCGGGCTGTCCCGGGGCACCCAGCTGGCCGCGTTCACCCTGCTGGCGCTGGCCTTCGCGGTGAAGAGCCCGCTCTGGCCGCTGCACTCCTGGCTGCCCGACGCGCACACCCAGGCCCCCACGGTGGGCAGCGTGATCCTGGCCGGGGTGCTGCTCAAGATGGGCACGTACGGGCTGATCCGGGTGGCCGTCGGGGTGGCCCCGGAGGGCGCCCGCTGGGCCGCCCCGGTGCTCGGGGTGCTCGCCGTCGCGGCGATCCTGGTCGGCGGGCTGGTCTGCCTCGCACAGGACGAGCTGAAGCGGCTGATCGCCTACTCCAGCGTGGGGCACATGGGCTTCGTGCTGCTCGGGGTCGCCACGCTCACCGCCACCGGCCTCCAGGCCGCGCTGATCGGCAATATCGCGCACGGCGTGATCACCGGGCTGCTCTTCTTCCTGGCCGGGGCGGTCAAGGACCGTACCCGCACCGGGTCGCTCACCGAGCTGTCCGGGCTGCAGCCGCAGCGCCATCCAGGCGATCCAGGCGATCACGCCGATGGTGATCAGCGGGAAGACCCAGGTGTGGTCGGAGCCGATGCTCCAGGCGGCG
>NZ_JBEXLR010000092.1:0-26335 GCF_040610095.1 Micromonospora sp. NPDC004540 | reverse complement strand
CTTCGAGATGACCGACCCGCCGCCGGCCGCGGAGGACTGACCGGCCGTCGTACACATGTTCCATCCACACCCTGTGGACGCCGAGGGGACCGGATAGTCGCCCCCGTCGCGTGCTCAGCCCTGGTACGGCGGGTTGTCGACGTCCCGGGAGACGACCTCACCCTTCTCGTCCACCCAGCCCTTCGGCCGGGCCGGGTTGCCCGCCACCAGCTGGTACGGCTTGACGTCCTTGGTCACCACCGAGCCGGCGGCGATCATCGCGTACTCGCCCACCTCGATGCCGCAGACCAGGGTGGCGTTGGCGCCGATCGAGGCGCCCCGGCGGACCATGGTCGGGGTGATGGTCCAGTCCGGGTTCTGGGCGCGCGGGCGGAAGTCGTTGGTGAACACCGCGCACGGGCCGACGAAGACCTCGTCCTCGATGGTCACGCCCTGGTAGACCGAGACGTTGTTCTGGATCTTCACGCGGTCACCGACGGTGACGTGCGCGTCGACGTACACGTTGCGGCCGATCACGCAGCCGGCGCCGACCTGCGCGCTCGACCGGACGTGGGCCAGGTGCCAGACCTTGGTGCCGTCGCCGACCCTGGCGCCCTCCTCCACGTCGGCCGTCGGGTGGACGAAGACGGAGGCGGACCGGTCGTTGCTGTCAGTCATGTCAACTCGCATCGTCACAGGGGCGCGTCGTCGCGCCGTCGGTGCCGGACGGCCGCGCCGGCTGACCGCCGCGCGCCCGGTCCGGGCCAGGACCACCCGGCCGCGCCGGGCTCCCGGAGCCGGCGCGCGGGCTCGAAGAGCATAGCGAGCCGTCAGGCCACCAGCTCCGCCACCGCGTCGGCGGCGGGTCGGTCGGCGGGCAGCGGGTGCGCGGCGACCACCGCGTCGACCGGCAGCGCCGCGTAGAGGTGCGGGAAGAGCGCGCCGCCCCGGGACACCTCCCAGCGCAGCGCCTCGCCGAGCCGCGCCTCGTCCACCGTGAGCACGGTGAGGCCGGTGACCCCGGCGAAGACCCGGCGGGCCGTCTCCACCACCTGGTCCGCGGCGGACAGGTGGATGAAGCCGTCCTGGCGGTCCATGGCGGTGCCGGTGAACCGCCCGGCCGCCTGTGCCTGCTCCCACTCGCTGTTGGCCAGAATCTTGTAGATCACCACCGCAGCCTAGAAGCCGCTGCCCGCCCGCCGTGGGTCGGTTCCCGCGTACGCCCCCGACCGCCCGCCGGGAGCCGGCATGCTCGGGGGTGCAGCGGCCCGCGGAGGGATGGGGATGCAGAGCTACGACGAGGACTGGACCGACGGCCAGCGGGGCGTCTACGACGAGTGTTACCGGGCCGGCGCCGACTGGGCCGGCGACCCGGACACCCCGAGCGACGACGTCCAGCAGGTGATCAACCTCGGGCAGGCCGACGACGACGCGTTCACCGACGCCGAGATCGACTTCCCGCCGCTCGTCGACGCCGTCGCCCAGGCCATCGGGGAGAACGTGACGAGCGTGCCGGCCAGCCACGCCGACCCGGGCTTCCGGGGCTTCACCGACGGGGTCCGCGACGCCACCGCCGACGAGGTCTTCGGTCTCTGACCGGGCACCGGCCCTCCCGTCCCGCCCGCCCGTCTGCCACCATTCGCAGGGCAGCACGTCGAGCGGATGGAGGCACGGGTGCGGATCCTCCTGGTCGAGGACGATCGTCGGGTGGCCGCCGCCCTGTCGTCCGCGCTGACCCGGCGCGGATACGAGGTGGAGCACGCCGCCACCGTCGAGGCCGCGCTCTCCGCCGCCCCCTGCGACCTGGTGCTGCTCGACCTGACCCTGCCCGACGGCGACGGCACCGACCTGTGCCGGGAGCTGCGCCGGCGCAGCAGCCAGCTCGGCATCATCGCGGTGACCGCCCGGGGCGAGGAACGCGACCGGGTGCTCGGCCTGCGGCTCGGCGCCGACGACTACGTGGTCAAGCCGTTCTCGATGGTCGAGCTCCAGGCCCGGATCGAGGCGGTGCTGCGCCGGGCCGCGCACACCGCGCCGGAGCGCAACCTGATCGAGGCGGGCGCCGTCCGCATCGACGTGGGCGGCCGGACGGTGACCGTGGCGGGCCGGCCCGTGGCGCTCACCCGCAAGGAGTTCGACATCCTGGTCTCCCTGGCCCGTCAGCCGGGGGTGGCCGTGCCGCGGGACCGGATCCTGCTCGACGTCTGGGGCACCACCTGGGCCGACCGGCACACCGTCGAGGTGCACGTCGGCTCGTTGCGCGGCAAGCTCGGCGACCCGACGCTGGTGGAGACCGTCCGCGGGGTCGGCTACCGGCTCCGCGGCGAGTGAGGAGGCCGCGGTGCGCCGCCGGCTGGTGATCAGCTACCTGCTGCTGATGGTGCTGGTGCTGCTCGCCCTGGAGACCCCGCTGGCGGCCACCCTGGCCACCCGGGAGACCGAGCGGGTCCGCGCCGACCGGCTCGCCGACGCCACCCGGTTCGCCTCGCTGGCCGGCCCCGCGCTGCGCGGCGGCACCCCGGGCCCGCTGGACGGGGAACTGGCCGCCTACGACGACCTCTACGGCGTCGGCGCGGCCGTGGTGGACCGGGACCGCCGGACCGTGGCCGCCTCGGCGCGGTGGGAGTTCGGCGCGGGCACCGACCCGGCCCTGGACACCGCGCTGTCCGGGCAGCAGTTCAGCGGGCCGGAGTCGGTCTGGCCCTGGGTGGACGGGCCGCTGGTCGTGGCGGTCCCGATCAACGACGGCGGCGAGGTGCTGGGCGCGGTGGTGACCACGACCCCGGCGGCCAAGGTGCGCCGCACCGTCACCGCCTGGTGGCTGCTGCTCGCCGGGGCCGGCCTGCTCGCGGTGCTGGCCTGCGTCTCCACCGCGTTCGGGCTGGCCGGCTGGGTGCTGCGCCCGGTCACCGAGCTGGACGCGGTCACCCACGAGATCGCCGAGGGGCACCGGCGGGCCCGGGTCCGGCCCCGGCTCGGCCCGCCCGAGCTGCGCCGGCTGGCGACCAGCTTCAACGACATGGCCGACGCGGTCTCCGACGTGATGGACCGGCAGCGGGCGTTCGTCGCGCACGCCAGCCACCAGCTGCGCAACCCGCTGACCGCGCTGCGGCTGCGGGTGGAGGAGCTGGGGCCCAGCCTCACCGACTCCGACGGCCGGGCCGAGCACCGGCTGGCGCTGGAGGAGACCGACCGGCTGGCCACCGTGCTCGACGCGCTGCTCACCCTGGCCCGGGCGGAGCGGGAGGAGAACGAGCGGGTCACCGTGGACGCCGCCGGGATCGCGGCCTCCCGGGTGGCGGCCTGGCTGCCGCTGGCCCGGCACCGGTCGGTCGCCCTGACGCTCGACACGACCGGGGCGCCCGCGTACGCCCGGACCGTGCCGACCGCGATCGACCAGGCGCTCGACGCGCTGATCGACAACGCGGTCAAGTTCAGCGGCGCCGGGGGAGCGGTGACGGTGACCGTACGGCCGGCGGACGGCGGGACCGCGCTGGAGGTGCGGGACACCGGCCCCGGCATGACGACCAGCCAGCTCGACCAGGCCACCGAGCGGTTCTGGCGGGCCCCGGACGTGCAGAACGTCGACGGCGCCGGGCTCGGGCTGACCATCGTCGCGGTGCTGGTCGACGCCTCCGACGGCCGGCTGACCATGCGCCAGGGCGAGCCCCGGGGGCTGGTGGCCGAGCTGTGGTTCCCGGCTCCGGACGACGAGCTCGCCGATCCCGCCGTGCCCGCCCCGGCGCTCGGCGACGACCCGGCCGAACGGGTCGGCACCGAGGTCGGGCGCTGACCCGCGTCAGGGTTTGGTGGCCCGGTACCAGTCGGCCGCGCCCGGGTGCAGCGGCAGCGGGGTGGTGACGATCGCGGCCCGGGGACTCATCCGGCCGGCCGCCGGGTGCGCGGCGGCCAACTCCTCCCGGCGCTCCATGAGCAGCCGGGTCACCTCGCGCACCAGCGCCGTCGGCAGGTCGGCGCGGACGATCAGGTAGTTCGGGTTGGCCACCGTGCTGACCGGGTTCGCCCCGTAGACCGAGCGGGGGATGTCCCGGGTCACGTAGACCTGCCCGTACCCGCGGCGCAGCGGCTCGGTCCAGTCGCCCAGGTCGACCATCCGCACCGAGGTGCTGCCGGCCAGCTCGGCGACGCCGCGGACCGGCAGGCCGCCGGAGAAGAAGAAGGCGTCGATCCGGCCGGCGCGCAGCGCCGCCACCGAGTCGTCCAGGCCCAGGTGCTCCTGGTGCACCACGTCGCCGCCGAGCTGGGCCACGTCGAGCAGCCGGGTGGCGGTGACCTCGGTGCCGGAGCCGTCGGCGCCCACCGACACCCGCCGGCCGCGCAGGTCGGCGAGGGTGCGTACCGGGCCGCCGGCGGTGGTGACCAGGTGCAGCAGGTCGTCGTAGACCCGGGCCACGGCGACCACCGTGGGGTGCTCCGGCGTGTGCGGCGGCAGCACGTCGGCCTGGGTGAACCCCAGCTCCGCCTCGCCGGAGCCGACCAGCCGGACGTTCTGCGCGGACGCCGCGGTGACCACCACGCTGGCCCGCACGCCGGGCAGCTCGCGGTTGAGCAGGGCGGCCAGCGACTGGCCGAAGGCGTGGTAGACGGCGGTGGGGCTACCGGTGGCGATCCGGATCCGCACCGGCTCGGCGGGCTCGTCCCGGCAGCCGGCCAGGCCGGCCACGAGCAGCAGCAACAGCGCCAGCGGGGCCGCGGTCCGGCGCCGGCCGCGCACAGACCAGTGTCGGCTCACGGGCTGCACTCTGCGCTGCCGGGCACCCGCCGCGCAAGCCCGGCCGCCCGGCGCCGCGTCCACGGCCGTGCGGTGACCGCGGATCGGCCCGGGCAGCGCCGCGGGCGGCCGCGGTCAGCAGGCCGCCGCCGGGGCCAGCGTGGCGCTCTCGGTGATCCGCACCCGGTGCGCGCCGTTGGCCACGCTCACCAGGAAGCAGCCCGCGCCGGGCCGCAGCACCGCCGGGACCTCCAGCAGCGCCGCGCTCCGGACCAGCACCGCGGCCAGGTCCCGGTCGGCCAGCCGGATGCCGAGGCTGTGCCGGCGCACGTGCCGGCCGCCGGCCAGCAGCGCCGCCCGCCACGCGGCGGCGGCCAGCCGGGGCCGCCACACCCGGCGGGCCGTGGAGGCGCCGGGGAAGGGCCCGCCGAGCAGCTCCCGGCGGCCCTGCCGCCAGCCGGCCTCCAGCAGGGCCGCGTACGCCGGCCGGTGCTCCCGGGGCACCGACAGCCGGTGCAGCTCGTAGCGGCGGCGCAGGCCGCCCGTGGTCAGCTCGTGCTCCACCGGCACGTCCAGCCGGTGCAGCAGCTGCCGCATCCGGTGTGCCGCGTCCTCGCGGTTGAACTCGGCGATGCCGCCCCGGTAGCGCCCGGCGTCGGCCCGGCGGGCGTCGGTGGCCGGGGGCGGGGTGCAGCGCACCAGGCAGGCGACCTCGAAGGCGTCGGCCAGGGTGAGCCAGTCCAGTGGCGGGGGTGGCGACGACTGGCGGGGCCGGTCGAGCAGGGTGGTGGACTCGGGGGCCATCGGAACAGCTCCTTGGTCGGACGTCGGGGTTCCCTAACCGTGACCCCCGCCGTCCGCGCCGCGAAACCGCTGCGCCCGAGCCTTGAGCAAAATTTGCGGCAACCCGCCCTCAGAGCTCGGTGACGACCACGTCGAGCGCCCGGGGCCGGTCGGCCGCCCGCGGCTGCTCCTCGACGGTGTACTTCAGCTCGCGCAGCGCACCGACCAGCGCGTCGGCGGTGCGCGGCCGGGCCCCGGCGGTGAGCAGGTCGCGGACCAGCCGGCCCTTGGTGGCCTTGTTGAAGTGGCTCACCACCGACCGGGTCGGCACCCCGCCCACCGCGCGCTCGTGCAGCACCCGCACGGTCACGGTGCGCTCGGCGACCGCCCCGCGCGGCGCCCAGGTGGCCGCGTACGCGCCGGAGCGCAGGTCGAGCACCGGACCGGTCCCGGCGGCCGCCGCCATCGCGTCCGCCAGGGCCGTACGCCAGTAGGCCGACAGCGCCCCGATCCCCGGCAGCCGCGCCCCGACCGGGCACCGGTAGGGCGGGATCCGGTCGGTGAGGCGTACCGCGCCCCAGAGGCCCGAGCTGATCAGCACCGAGCGGCGGGCCAGCCGCACCGCCGCCGGCGGCAGCGTGGCCAGGTCGAGCGCCTCGTAGAGCACCCCGGTGTAGATCCGCCCGGCCGGGGCGGTGGCCGCCGCCCGCAGCCGCGCGTTGCGCCGCAGCTCGCCGCGCTGCCCCTCGCTCAGGCCCAGCGCCTCGCGGGCCGCCGCCTCGTCCGGGCCGGCGCAGAGGTCGACCAGGGCGGCCAGCACCGCCTCCCGGGCCGGGTTCAGCTCCGGCAGGGAGAGCTTCGACAGGTCCAGCCGCCGGCCGGTGCCGGCCTCGGCCTTCCCCTCCGACGGGGGCAGCAGGATGAGCATCGGCACAGCGTACGGCCCGGGTTCAGCGCCACGGCCGCACGGCGGCATCCGGGTGGTACACCCGATAGCCGCCGACCTCGGTCACCACCGCCGCGTCGGCCCGGTCGCCGAGCAGCCGGCGCAGCGCGCGCTCCGCCGACGAGCCGACGGCCAGCACGTACCCGGGCCGGGCCGCCCGCCCCACCCGCTTCCAGTACGCCGGGTAGCGGTTCTGCCCGGGGGTCAGGTCGCCGTCGAGCACCCCGCAGACCACCGCCTCGCCGGTGTTGAAGATCAGCCGGTTGCAGGTCCAGTAGTCCCCGTACACCTCGCGCAGGCCGGCCCGGCGCACCGCGTCGGCCAGTTCCCGGGCCTGCCGCTCCTCGGCGCGCAACGCCGGGGCGTCCGCCACGAACGCCGCGGTGGCGGCCAGCGTGGCGGCCACCAGCGCGGCCAGCACCAGCCCGGCCGCCCCGCCGGCCAGCCGGGCCGCCCCGCCGGCCGTGGCCCGGACCGCGTGTGCGGCGGCCAGCCAGAGCGGCCAGAGCACCGCCGGCAGCGAGATCTGGAGCACCGACAGGTAGCGGGAGTTGCCCAGCGGGTCGGTCGCGGCGAGCGGGCTGCGCACGTACGCCAGCAGGGTCAACGTCGCCCCGACGACCAGGGCGAGGATCGCCACGGCCCGGACCCGCGCGGCCGGCTCCGCGGCCCGGCGGAACGCGACCAGCGCGAGCCCCGCGGCGGCGACCAGCAGCACCGGGTAGAGCAGCCCGAACCACTCCGCCCAGCGGGCGCAGCCGTCCATCGGGCAGAGCCCGGAGGCCAGCGGCACCCCCTCCAGCAGCCCGCCGTGCAGCCGCTCCGACACCGACGGCGTCGCGCCGTCCTTGGTGCTGATCTCCCGGAACACCGACAGCGAGTCCTGCCCGTCCGGGGCCACCAGGTTGTCCTTCACCATCGGGGCGACCCCGACCAGGAAGCCCGCCACCAGCAGCACCCCCGGCCAGCCGATCAGGTCCCGGGGCGCGGCCAGGAGCAGCACCAGCCCGGCGACCGCCAGGTAGGGCGCGATCAGCCAGTCCGACCAGAGCGACACCCCGGCCAGCAGCCCGAACAGGCCGGTGGCCAGCCAGCGGTGCCGGATCCGGCGCTCGCCGAGGGCGACCGCGATCAGCACCATCGCCAGCACCGCCGGCTTCACCTCGGGCCGGCCGCCGACCACGGTGAGCTGGTCGCGGACCACCCGTTCCGAGCCGAGCGCCAGCAGGCCCACCACGAAGGTGGCCAGCCAGGGGGAGAAGAGCCGGCGGGTCAACCGGTACGCCAGCCACAGGAACACCGCGTAGAGCGCCAGCAACGGCAGCCGCAGCAGCGGCCAGCTCGCCTCGGCCAAGCCCACCAGCGGCGCCGCCAGGTAGGACTCCAGCACCCCCATGTAGCGCTGGCCGTAGAGGAAGACCGGGCGCTCGTCCCCGGTGGCGATGTGCAGGGCGGCCAGTCCGAAGGTCGCCTCGTCGCTGTTGGAGGTGGGCAGGGTGAGCAGGGTCAGCACCAGCCGGTAGCCGACCCCGGCCACGCCGAGCAGCAGCGCGACCAGCGCCGGCCGGTCCAGCGCCGGACGCCACCGTCCCGGGTCCCGCTCTGGTGTCGACACGACCAACGCCCCCGTCGTCGCCTCGACCGCAGTCTGTCACGCCCGGTGCCGGGCGGCGGGGGGATCGGCGCAGACCACTCGCGTGGCCGGTCCGCGCGGGTTGTGGCAGGGTGACTTCGTGCCACCCACACCACCGGACCAACTGGCCGTGCCGCAACTGCACCGGGCCGCACGCATCGAGGACGCGCTGCACAGCCTGGTGGAGCGCCGGCTGCGCCGCACCGGGTGGCAGGTCAACATCATCGCGTACGCCGGCTACGGCGCCCCCGGCTGGGCGCGGGTGCTCTGCCGGGTGCTGCTCGGCCGCCCCGACACCCGCCAACGGGGCCGGCTGGAGAAGGTCCGGGGCTGGCGCAGCTTCACCACCCTGCCCGCCAAGCACGCCAAGGTCACCATCGAGGCCGGCGGTGTCAGCCAGGAGACGACCGCGGACCGCAGCGGCTTCGTGGACACCATCATCAAGGCCGACTTCACCCCGGGCTGGGGCTGCGTACGCCTCAGCGTGGCCGACGCCGAGCCGGTGGAGGCGCTGGTCCGGATCCTCGACCCGGAGGTGCGGTTCGGCATCCTCTCCGACATCGACGACACGGTCATGGTGACCGCGCTGCCCCGGCCGCTGCTCGCCGCCTGGAACACCTTCGTCCTCGACGAGCACGCCCGGGCCGCCGTCCCCGGCATGGCCGTGCTTTACGAGCGCCTGGTCACCGCCCACCCCGGCGCGCCGGTCTTCTACCTCTCCACCGGCGCCTGGAACGTCGCGCCGACGCTGACCCGGTTCCTCTCCCGGCACCTCTACCCGGCCGGTCCGCTGCTGCTGACCGACTGGGGGCCGACCGCCGACCGGTGGTTCCGCAGCGGCCGGGAGCACAAGCGGGCCACCCTGGCCCGGCTGGCCCGGGAGTTCCCCGACGTCCGCTGGCTGCTCATCGGCGACGACGGGCAGCACGACCAGGAGATCTACCGCGAGTTCGCCGCCGCCCACCCGGACAACGTGGCCGGGGTGGCGATCCGCCGACTCTCGCCGACGCAGTCGGTGCTCGCCGGCAGCCTGCCCGCCCCGGCGGGCCGCCCCTCCGCCGGCCCGGTGGGCCAGAAGTGGCTGGCCGCCCCGGACGGCGCCGGCCTCTGGAAACTCCTCCGCGAAGCCGGCCTGGTCTGACCCGCACCCCCTGCCCTCCCCGTCCTCCCGCCCGGTTTCCACCGTCGATCATGAAGTTGACGGCGGAGTCGATCTCCTCTTGTGCCGCCAACTTCATGATCGATCGGGGGTGACGAGGGGTCTGCCGGTCCGGTCGCGCTTGTCGATCGGCTCCGGGGTTAGTTGGTGGTGGTTGCGGCCGTGCTTTCCTTGGCCGGGGCGGTGGTCATGCCGGGTGCTTCCGGGCTGTCCTGCTGGTCGGCGCCGGCGTTCTCGGCTCCGGCGTCCTGGCCGGGGTCGCCCGGCGCGCAGCCGGGGACGCTCGGGTCGGCCACCATGTACGCCTGACCCTGATCCTGGCCCGCCTGGTCCATGCCCTGCTTCTGGCCGGCCTGACCCTTGCCCTGGCCGTGTCCGTTGCCCTGGCCCTGGTTGCCTTGGCCCTGGTTCCCCTGGCCCATGCCCTGGCCCTGATCCGCCTGGTCCATGCCCGGGGCGGCGTCCTGCCCGCCGCCCGCCTGGTCGGCGTCCTGGCCCTGGCCCTGGTCCATGCCCATGCCCTGGCCCTGGCCGGCGTTCTGGCCCTGGCCGCGCTGGTCACCGGCGGCCTGCCGGGCGGCGCGGATCTGCTGGACGATCGCCCGCAGTTGCTGGATGCGCGCCCTGATCTGCTGCAGTCGCTCGGCGACCCGTGCTCCGGCGTTCCCAGCCTGCTGACCGGCCGCGTCCTGCTCCTCGTCCGCCGCCTGACCATCGGCCTGACCGGCCGCGCCCTGCTGGTCCGTGCCCTGCTGGTCGGCCGCGCCCGGCTGCTCCGCTGCCGCGTCGCCGCCGCCCTGCTGGTCGGAGCCTTCCTGACCGGCACCTTCCTCGCCGCCGGCCTGCTGGTCGTCCTGGGCGTCACCGGCCTGCTGGCCACCGTCCGCCTGCTGCTGGGCGGCCTGGATGATCGCGGCGATCTGCTGCAGCACGCCGCCGATGGCGTTGATGATGTCGGCGGCCTGTTCAGCGCCGCCGGCCGCTGCACCGGCTCCACCAGCGCCGGCCTCGCCAGCGTTGGCGTCGCCAGCCCCGGCCCCATCAGCGCCGGCGTCGCCAGCCCCGGCCTCGCCAGCGCCGGCGGCGCCGGCGTCACCGGCACCAGCCCCGGGCGCTGCGGCCTCGTCGGCCCCCGCCCCGGGCGCCTCAGCTTCACCGGCCTGTGCGTCCCGGGCGCCCTGCACGATGCCGCGTACCCCGCTGAAGAGGCCGGCGAGCCGTTTCACCCGCGCCTCGGTCACCTGCGGGTCGACGAGCTGGCCGGAGCGCTCGCCCCTCAGCTGTCCGGTGACCGCCCAGGCCCGGTCGAGCTGGGTGGCCATCGCCTGCTCCCACGGCACCTCCGGGCAGGCCGCGCCGGCCACCTCGACGGTGCCGGTGCAGCCAGCCGCGGCCCGGCGCTGCTGGATGAGCTCGACCACGGCCTGCCGGTTGGCGATCCGGGCGGCCGAGTTGGCGTCCGGGTCGCGGCGCTGGTTCGCGATGAAGGTCAGGTTGTTGCGCAGGGCGTTGTCCAGGCCCTGGCAGTTCTCGGCGGCCTGGCCGGTGCCGGTCGCGACCGCGAACGCCGCCCCGGCCGTCATCGCCAGCGCCACCCCGCCCGCGATCTTCCGGTTCCGGGACGGGCCCGCCGTCCCGCGTCGCCTGGTTGTGCCTCTGCTCCACGCCATCGAAGCTCCTCCGCCTCGTCCGTCACGGGTGTCCGGCATCCGTTCAGCGGTACGGGCGGTTTCGCGTCTCTAGTTCAGCAGGACCGCCCGGAGGGGCGAGATGTCGACAGACAGTAGGCGTGATGCGCCTCGTCGGTCACCGTCCGCGTTCGTGCCGAGATGATGGACGGTTGATGATCTTGAGCGTGTCCCGTCCGGTCAGTTGCGCTCGCGCTCCTCGGTCTTGAAGGTGCGGAAACCCCGGCGGTGGTAACTGGGTAGGGCGCGGGGGTGGTCCAGGGTCGATGTGTGCAGCCAGACCCTGCTCACTGCGGGGCTCAGCTTCCACGCCCGTTGGACTGCAAGCGTTAACGCCCATCCGCCCAGGCCCTTGCCAACGAAATCGGGCAGTAGCCCGAAGGCTTCGATTTCCACTTCCTCGCCGGAGTGGAGGTCGTAGGAGGCCATGCCCACAGGTTCGCCGCCGATGGACAGCAGCCAAAAAATTCTGGTCGGACACTGGGCAAACCATCGGCCCCATTCTTCGTCGGTCCGGCGTGCGCTCTTCCAGCCGTAAGGGGCGCCGATCCTGGCCCGCAGGTCAACAACCAGCGGTGAGTCTCGACTCAGGGACTCCAAGACCAGTCCGGGCACTGATGCCGCCGGATTTAGCTGGTCACGGGCCGTCATTTCTACATACGTCACAATCTCCTTCACCGGTGGAGACTACGTGGTCCCCAGCTTGCGGATCACGGGACAGGGTGCCGGAGTCAGACGCGGGTCGAGGCGACGTCGAGAGTGCCATCATCCGCATAGGCGATTACACCAAGACTGCCAACGAGATCGCGGCACACGCCCTAGCTGGCCGGGCTTGACCGCGTCTGTGATCTGACAACTGATATGCGACGCAGCTTTGCCAGGTGATGTGCGACAGATCCAGCGCCAAGGGCGACAGGATGGCCGCCGACGCAAGGTCCTGTCAGGCCGAGAACAGTGCGCCGAGAGGCAATTCGATAGGTCCGTCACTTCTCCGATGTAGGCATGGCGTTCAGCCATGCCCCGAGGAGTGGCAGCACTGCCCGCAGGTCCGTTCCGTCGATTGATACGTGGGCGGCTGCACGAGCCGTCGGGGTTGCGTTGAATGCGATGGCCAGCCCGACCGCAGCAAAGAGCGGCAGGTCGGAGCGCCCGTCGCCGACGGCCACGCAGCGCTTCGGGTCCACGCCCCGCTCGGCGGCCACGCTCACCGCGAAGTCGCGTTTGCTCAGTTCGTCGAACTGCTCGGCGACCTTCCCGCTGTAACGGCCGTCAACCAGCTCCAGGCGCGGTCCGCAGGCTCGATCGAAGCCATACCGGTCGCACAGCTGGGTGCCTACGATGTCCCAAGCCAGCGTGGCCAGGACGGGTGCCAGCTGATGTTGACGGCACCAGAGAACCGTCTCGGCAATGCCGTCCACCAGCGGCAGCGACTCCAGGAATCCGCGCACCTCCGTGGGTGTCCGTGTTGACCAGCCGCGAGCTTCGAGGGCTGCGGCCTCCTGGCTGCTCAGGCTGCCGGCGCCGTAGCCGGCCTGCACCTCGTGAATGACCTTGGCATGCCCGAGGAACTCCGCCAAGTGCTGCCCGCTGCTCGTCGTCGTAAGCGTCCCGTCGACATCAAAGAACACCGCTCCGCGGATGGAACCGCTCACCTGACGTCGGGGCGGAGCCAGAGGACGCCCAGCGGCGGCACGCGCAGGGCCGCCGACGCCACCATCCCGTGCCACGGCACGCTCTCGGCCTGCACCGCGCCCAGGTTCCCCACCCCCGACCCGCCATAGTGGTGGGCGTCGGTGTTGAGCACCTCGGTCCAGGTGCCGGCGGCGGGCAGCCCGACCCGGTAGCCCTCCAGCGGCAGCGCGGAGAAGTTGGCCACGCAGACCAGGGTCTGGCCGTCGGGGGCGATCCGGATGAAGGAGACGCTGTTGTTGGCGACGTCGTCCCCGGCGATCCAGCGGAAGCCGGCCGGGTCGGTGTCCTGCGTCCAGAGCGCCGGGATGGCCCGGTAGGCCCGGTTCAGGTCGCCGACCAGGCGCTGCACCCCGGCCCGCGCCGGGTCGTGCAACAGGTACCAGTCGAGGCCGCGCTCCTCGCTCCACTCGCGGTCGTCGCCGAGTTCGCAGCCCATGAAGAGCAGTTGCTTGCCGGGGTGCGCCCACATGTACGCGAGCAGCGCCCGCACGTTGGCCAGCCGCTGCCAGGTGTCGCCCGGCATCTTGCCGACCAGGGAGCCCTTGCCGTGCACCACCTCGTCGTGGCTGATCGGCAGCACGTAGTTCTCGCTCCAGGCGTACGCCAGGGAGAAGGTGAGCTGATGGTGGTGGTGCTGCCGGTAGATCGGGTCCTTGGAGGTGTAGAGCAGGGTGTCGTGCATCCAGCCCATGTTCCACTTGAAGCCGAAGCCCAGCCCGCCCTCGGCGGTGGGGCGGGTGACCCCCGGCCAGGCGGTCGACTCCTCGGCGATCATCACCGCCCCGGCGTGGTGCCTGTAGACGGTGGCGTTGACCTCTTGGAGGAGCGCGATGGCCTCCAGGTTCTCCCGGCCGCCGTGCACGTTGGGCGCCCACTGGCCCTCCTGGCGGGAGTAGTCCAGGTAGAGCATCGAGGCGACCGCGTCGACCCGCAGCCCGTCGACGTGGAACTCCGCCAGCCAGTAGAGGGCGTTGGCGACCAGGAAGTTGCGCACCTCGCGGCGGCCGAAGTCGAAGACGTACGTGCCCCAGTCGGGGTGCTCGCCGCGGCGCGGGTCGGGGTGCTCGTAGAGCGGGGTGCCGTCGAAGCGGGCCAGGGCCCACTCGTCCTTGGGGAAGTGCGCCGGCACCCAGTCGAGGATCACCCCGATGCCGGCCTGGTGCAGCCGGTCGACCAGGTGGCGGAACTCGTCGGGGTCGCCGAACCGGGCGGTGGGGGCGTAGTAGCCGGTGACCTGGTAGCCCCAGGAGCCGCCGAACGGGTGCTCCATCACGGGCAGGAACTCCACGTGGGTGAAGCCCAGTTCGGTGACGTACGCGGTGAGCTGGTCGGCCAACTCGCGGTAGCCGAGGCCGGGGCGCCACGAGCCGAGGTGCACCTCGTACACGCTCATCGGCTCCTGGTGCGGCTGCCGCCGGGCCTGCCGGTCGAGCCAGTCGGCGTCGCCCCAGGCGTACCGGGAGTGGTGCACCACGGAGGCGGTGGCCGGCGGCACCTCGGTGCGGGCCGCGAGAGGGTCGGCCTTGTCCCGCCAGTGCCCGTCGGCGCCGAGGATCCGGTACTTGTACCGGCTGCCCACGGTCGCGCCGGGCACGAAGATCTCCCACACCCCGCTGGATCCGAGCGAGCGCATCGGCCAGCCGTCGTCCGGCCCCCAGCCGGTGAAGTCGCCGACCACCCGGACCCCGCGGGCGTTGGGCGCCCAGACGGTGAACGCCACGCCCTCGTCGAACACCCGGGCGCCGAGTGCCTCCCAGAGCCGCTCGTGCCGCCCCTCGCCGATCAGGTGCAGGTCCAGCTCGCCGAGGGTGGGCGGGTAGCGGTAGGGATCGTCGTGCACCGCGCCGTCCACCTCGACCCGGTAGTCGAGCACCTCGCCGGGAAGCACGGCCTCGAAGACGCCCACGTCGTGCACCCGCTTCATGGGGTGTCGCTCGTCGCCGGCGAGCACGGCCACGTCGGCCGCGCCGCGGCGCAGGGTGCGGATGGTGGTGCGCCCGTCGGCGGGGTGCGCGCCGAGCGTGGCGTGCGGGTCGTGCGCCTCGCCGGCGATCAGCTGGTCCATCGTGCGTCGTCCTTCGCGGCCGGTGCGGTCGGGGCGGTGCCGCCGGAGAGGTCGGCGGGTACGTGTTCGACGGTCAGGTCGTCCGCCGCGGGAGCCGGCGGCGCGGGCTCGGCCGGCGGCGCGGGCCGCCGCACCGTGAACACGTGCGCGGGTTGCAGGTAGGGGTCGAGCCGCACCGCGTTGCGCTGCCCCCAGTCGTAGTCGGCGCCGGTCAGCTCGTCGTGCACGGTGAACCGCTCGTGCCAGTCGAAGCCGAGCGCCGGCATGTCCAGTGTGGTGTTGCCCCACTGGACGGCGCGGGAGTCGAACGAGCAGACCACGATCACCGTGTTGCCGGTGTCCGGGTCGTGCTTGGACCAGCAGAGCAGCGCCGGGTTGTCGATGTCGTGGAAGCGCAGGTTGCGCAGCCGGTGCAGGGCCGGGTTGTCCCGGCGGACCCGGTTGAGGGTGGCGATGAACGGGGCGAGCGAGCGGCCCTGCTCCTGCGCGCCCGCCCAGTCCCGGGGGCGCAGCTCGTACTTCTCGTTGTCCAGGTACTCCTCGGCGCCGGGGCGGGCGACGTGCTCGAACAGCTCGTAGCCGGCGTACATGCCCCAGGAGGGGGAGAGCAGCGCCGCCAGCACCGCCCGGATCTTGAACATCGGCGGGCCGCCGTGCTGGAGCGAGGAGTGCAGGATGTCCGGCGTGTTGGGCCAGAAGTTGGGTCGCATATAGTCGGCCGCCGCGACCAGCTCCGCGCAGTATTCCCGCATCTCCGCCGCGGACGTGCGCCAGGTGAAGTAGGTGTAGGACTGGGTGAAGCCGATCTTCCCGAGGCCGTGCATGATCGCCGGGCGGGTGAACGCCTCGGCGAGGAAGAGCACGTCCGGGTCGACCTTCTTCACCTCCCAGATCAGCCAGTGCCAGAAGTCGAAGGGCTTGGTATGCGGGTTGTCGACCCGGAAGATCCGGATGCCCTCGCCGACCCAGTGCAGCACCACCCGCAGGATCTCCGCCCGGATGCCCTCCGGGTCGTTGTCGAAGTTGAGCGGGTAGATGTCCTGGTACTTCTTCGGCGGGTTCTCCGCGTACGCGATGCTGCCGTCGGCCCGGGTGGTGAACCACTCCGGGTGCTCGGTCACCCACGGGTGGTCCGGGGCGCACTGCAACGCCAGGTCCATGGCCACCTCCAGGCCCTGCTCGGCGGCGGCGGCGACGAAGTCGCGGAAGTCCTCCGGCGTACCCAGGTCGGGGTGGATGGCGTCGTGACCGCCCTCGGCGGCGCCGATCGCCCACGGCGAGCCGACGTCGTCCGGCCCGGCGGTGAGCGCGTTGTTGGGGCCCTTGCGGTTGACCCGGCCGATCGGGTGGATCGGCGGCAGGTAGAGCACGTCGAAGCCCATCGCCGCGACGCCGGGCAGCCGGTCCAGGGCGGTGACGAAGGTGCCGGACCGGGCGGGCGCGTCGACGGTGGCCGGGACGGCGCCCTCGGAGCGGGGGAAGAACTCGTACCAGGCGGAGAAGAGCGCGCGCGGCCGGTCGACCCAGAGGGTGTGCTCGTCGCCGGTGGTGACCAGCTCGCGGACCGGATGGTCCCAGAGCAGCGGGGCCAGGTCGAGCGCCGGGCCGACCCGGCGGGCCAGCTCCTCGTCGTCGTCGCGCAGCGCGGCCACCGCCGCCCGCACCCGATCCAGGTCGTCCTTCGGCACGAGGTCGAGGGCGGCTTCCAGCACCCGGGCGCCCTCGGCCAGGTCGTTGGCCAGCTCGGCCGGGCCCTGACCGGCGGCGAGCTTCTTGGTGACGGCGTTCTGCCAGGTCAGGTACGGGTCCTGGAACGCCTCCACGGCGAACCGCCAGGTGCCGACCGCGTCGGGGCGGAGGGTGGCGTGCCAGCGGTCCTGGCCGGGCTCGCCGGGGCGCATCCGGGTGAACGGGCGGGCGGCGCCGTCCGGGCCGAGCCAGACCACGTTGCAGCCGAGCGCGTCGTGGCCCTCGCGGTAGGCGCGGGCCGATACGGGCACGATCTCGCCGACCACCGCCTTGGCCGGATAGCGACCGCAGGCGACGACGGGGGAGACGTCTTCGATCGGGAACCGTCCAGTCACCGGTTCAACCTACTGCGCGAGATCGCTTCGCGCTCGGGTCAGCCGGCGGCGCCCACCGACCGGTACACCTCCAGCGTCCGCTGCGCGATGGTGTCCCAGGAGAAGTGTTCGACGGCGCGGCGGCGGCCGGCGAGACCGAACTCCTCCGTCCGCTTCGGATCGGCCAGCAGGTCGTTGATCGTGGCCGCCAGGTCGGCCACGAACCGCCCCGGATCCAGCGGCCGGCCGCTGCCGTCGCCGGCCTGCTCGATCGGGACCAGCAGCCCGGTCTCGCCGTCGGCGACCACCTCGGGGATGCCGCCGGTGGCGGTGGCCACCACGGCCGTCTCGCAGGCCATCGCCTCCAGGTTGACGATGCCCATCGGTTCGTAGACGGACGGGCAGACGAAGATGGTGGCGTGGGTGAGCACCTGGATCACCTCGTGCTTGGGCAGCATCTCGGCGATCCAGACCACGCCCGAGCGGCCGGCCCGCAGCTCGGCGACCAGGCCCTCCACCTCGGCCGCGATCTCCGGCGTGTCGGGCGCGCCCGCCAGCAGCACGAGCTGGGTGTCGGCGGGCAGCTCGCGGGCCGCCCGCAGCAGGTACGGCAGGCCCTTCTGCCGGGTGATCCGGCCGACGTAGACCACGCTGGGGCGGGCCGGGTCGATGCCGAGCCGGTCGATGACGTCGGTGCCGGGGTCCGGGGCGTACTGCGCGGTGTCGATGCCGTTGTAGACGACCCGCACCCGGTCGGGGTTGACCTCCGGGTACGCGGTCAGCACGTCCCGCCGCATCCCCTCGCTCACCGCGATGATCGTGTCGGCGGCCTCGAACGCGGTCCGCTCGCACCAGGAGGAGAGCGCGTAGCCGCCGCCGAGCTGCTCGGCCTTCCACGGGCGCAGCGGCTCCAGGCTGTGCGCGGTCACCACGTGCGGCACCCCGTGCAGCAGCTTCGCGGTGTGCCCGGCCAGGTTGGCGTACCAGGTGTGGCTGTGCACCACGTCGGTGCCGGCGGCGCCGGCGGCCATCTCCAGGTCGACGCCCATGGTGCGCAGCGCGGCGTTCGCGCCGGCCAGCGCCGCCGGCTCGGCGTACGCGGTGACGCCGGGCTCGTCGCGGGGCGCGCCGAAGCAGTGCACCCGCACGTCGGCGAGGCGGCGCAGCTCGCGCGCGAGGTACTCGACGTGCACCCCGGCACCGCCGTAGACCTCCGGCGGGTACTCGCGGGTGAGCAGGTCGACGCGCAGCTGTGCGGAATCGCTCATGACCGGCACCCTAGCGTGGAAACCGGCCCCGCACCCGGGGGCAAACTGTGCCCGTACGAGTGGTGAAGTCGGGGCGGGATGGATAGCGTCTGAGCATGGCTGCCAAGGTGCTCGCGATCGTCCTGGCCGGCGGGGAGGGCAAGCGCCTGATGCCCCTCACCACCGACCGGGCGAAGCCGGCCGTCCCCTTCGGCGGGATGTACCGCATGGTCGACTTCGTCCTCTCGAACCTGGCCAACGCCGGCTATCTCAAGATCGTCGTGCTGACCCAGTACAAGTCCCATTCATTGGACCGCCACATCACCCAGACGTGGCGGATGTCGACGATGCTCGGCAACTACGTCACCCCGGTGCCCGCGCAGCAGCGCCGTGGCCCGTGGTGGTTCGCCGGCTCGGCCGACGCGATCTACCAGAGCTTCAACCTGATCAACGACGAGCAGCCGGACCATGTGATCGTCTTCGGCGCCGACCACATCTACCGGATGGATCCGCGGCAGATGGTGGAGGACCACATCGCCTCCGGCGCCGCCGTGACCGTGGCCGGCATCCGGCAGCCGCTGTCGATGGCCGACCAGTTCGGCGTGATCGAGGTCGGTGAGGACGGCCGGCGGATCCGGGCGTTCCGCGAGAAGCCCACCGACGCGGTGGGGCTGCCCGACGCGCCGGACCAGATCTACGCCTCGATGGGCAACTACGTCTTCAGCACCAAGGCGCTCTGCGAGGCCGTCGAGCGCGACGCCGAGGACAAGACCAGCAAGCACGACATGGGCGGCAGCATCATCCCGATGCTGGTCGAGCGGGGCGAGGCCAACGTCTACGACTTCAAGGACAACGAGGTGCCGGGCAGCACCGACCGGGACCGCGGCTACTGGCGGGACGTGGGGACGCTCGACTCCTTCTACGACGCCCACATGGACCTCATCAACGTCCACCCGGTGTTCAACCTCTACAACTTCGACTGGCCGATCTACAGCAACCAGCCGCCGTACCCGCCGGCCAAGTTCGTGCACGCCTGGGGCGAGCGGGTCGGCCGCGCGGTCAGCTCGATGGTGTCGCCCGGCTCGGTGATCTCCGGCTCGCTGGTGGAGAACTCGATCGTCTCGCCGAAGGTGAAGGTGCACTCCTGGGCGCACGTGGACGGATCGGTGCTCATGGAGGGTGTCGAGATCGGCCGGCACGCGGTGGTTCGGCGGGCCATCCTGGACAAGAACGTCTACGTTCCGGAGGGCGCCGAGATCGGCGTCGACCTGGAGAAGGACCGGCAGCGCTACACCGTCTCCGACAACGGCATCGTCGTCATCGGCAAGGGCCAGCGCGTCGAGCCCTGATCCACCCGCACACCGCAAGGAGGTTCCCACCGTGGCCCACCCCCGTGCCGGCCAGCCCGCCGAGCCCGCCGACCTGGTCGACGTGCCCCGGCTGGTCACCGCCTACTACGCCGGGCACCCGGATCCGAGCGACCCGGCGCAGCAGGTCTCCTTCGGCACCTCCGGGCATCGCGGGTCGAGCCTGCGCAGCGCCTTCAACGAGGACCACATCCTCGCCGTCACCCAGGCGCTCTGCGACTACCGGCGGGAACAGGGCCTCGACGGCCCGCTCTTCCTGGCCCGCGACACCCACGCGCTCTCCGCCCCCGCGGAGGCCAGCGCGCTGGAGGTGCTCGCCGCCAACGAGGTCACCGTGCTGGTCGACAGCCGGGACGGCTACACCCCCACCCCGTCGCTGTCGCACGCCGTCCTCACCCACAACCGGGGGCGCACCGCCGGGCTCGCCGACGGCATCGTGATCACGCCGTCCCACAACCCGCCGGACGACGGCGGCTTCAAGTACAACCCCACCCACGGCGGGCCCGCCGACAGCGACGTCACGAAGTGGATCCAGGACCGCGCGAACAGCATCCTCGCCGCCGGGCTCAAGGAGGTGAAGCGCATCCCGTACGCGCGGGCGCGCGCCGCCGACACCACCGGGGAGTACGACTTCCTCGGCCGCTACGTCGACGACCTGCCCGCCGCGCTGGACGTGGCCGCGATCCGCGACGCCGGGGTACGCATCGGCGCCGATCCGATGGGCGGGGCGAGCGTGGCGTACTGGGGGGAGATCGCCGAGCGGCACCGCCTCGACCTCACGGTGATCGACCCGACGGTCGACCCGACCTGGCGGTTCATGACCCTGGACTCGGACGGCAAGATCCGGATGGACTGCTCCTCGCCGAACGCCATGGCCTCGCTGATCGCGGCCCGCGACCGGTTCCAGATCTCCACGGGCAACGACGCCGACGCCGACCGGCACGGCATCGTCACGCCCGACGGCGGCCTCATGAACCCCAACCACTACCTGGCCGTGGCCATCCGCCACCTCTTCCGCACCCGGGAGCAGTGGGGGCCGGCGGCGGCCGTCGGCAAGACCCTCGTCTCCTCCTCGATGATCGACCGGGTCGCCGCCGACCTGGGCCGGCCGCTGCTGGAGGTGCCGGTCGGCTTCAAGTGGTTCGTGCCCGGCCTGCTCGACGGGGCGGTCGGCTTCGGCGGCGAGGAGAGCGCCGGCGCGTCCTTCCTGCGCCGCGACGGCAGCACCTGGACCACCGACAAGGACGGCATCCTGCTCTGCCTGCTCGCCTCGGAGATCATCGCGACCACGGGGAAGACGCCGAGCCAGCACTGGGCGGAGCTGGCCGAGCGCTTCGGCGCGCCCGCGTACGCCCGGATCGACGCCCCGGCCAGCCGGGAGCAGAAGGCGGTGCTGGCCAAGCTGTCGCCCGAGCAGGTGACCGCGACCGAGCTGGCCGGCGAGCCGATCACCGCGACCCTGACCACGGCGCCCGGCAACGGCGCGCCGATCGGCGGGCTCAAGGTGAGCACGGCGTCCGGTTGGTTCGCGGCCCGGCCCTCCGGCACCGAGGACGTCTACAAGATCTACGCCGAGTCGTTCCAGGGCCCGGAACACCTCACCCGGATCCAGGAGGAGGCGCGGGCGCTGGTCTCCGAGGTGCTCAGCAAGGCCTGACCCGCCGGTCAGCAGGGCGGTTCCAGCTCCCGCTGGTCCCGTTCCCGCCGCAGCTCGTCGGGCAGCAGCTCGCGGAGCTGGTCGGGCAGGAAGGGCAGGTCGAGCAGGCTCAGCTTCAACTGGTTGCGCTCCTGGTAGCGCTGCGGGTCGAAGCGGACCACCCGGCCGGCGTCCCGCCGGTAGTGGATCTCCACCGCCCCCTCGGTCGCCGCGTCCTTGATCACCAGCCCGTCCATCTCGACGGCCACCGCCGCCGAGTGCGGCTGGAGGTCCAGCCGGATGCTCTCCGACGGGGCGAGCACCACCGACCGGGAGATGCCCGCCATCGGCGACGACGGCGTCACCACCACGGCGTCCGCCGCCGGCGAGATGAGCGGCCCGCCCGCCGCGTAGCTGTAGGCGGTCGAGCCGGTCGGCGTGCTGACCACCAGCGCGTCGCAGCGGTAGTAGCCGTACCGCTGGCCGTCCACCGCCAGGGTGGCGGTGACGAACCCGGAGCCGGGCTGGCGGACCAGCGCGATGTCGTTGAAGGCCACCACGTCGTCACCGCACACGTCGCAGGCGAGGCAGGCGTGCGACTCGACGGTGAAGTCCTTCGACGCCAGCCGGCTCAGCGCCTCCGGCAGGTCCGGCGGCTCGACCTCGACGAGGAAACCGAGCCGGCCCAGATGCACGCCGAGCACGGGCTTCGGGTCCCGCACCGCCAGGCGCAGCGCGCCCAGCATGGTGCCGTCACCGCCGATGCTGATCAGGGCGTCGGCGCGCTCGGCCAGTTCGTCGGCGGGGACCGGCTCGACGCAGGACGGCACCCGGTGCTTGTCCTCGGCCCGGACCAGCAGCGTCTTGCGGTGGTGCGACGCCCACCGCTCGATGATCCCGACCACCTCGGAGACGTCCCGGGTGGGGTGCAGCACCAGACCCATCCCCGCCACCCGTACAGCTCACCACATCCCGGGCCGGTCGGCGGGGCGTACGGGCAGGCGCGCGCGACGGCCCGCCCCGGTGACGGGGCGGGCCGCGCGGACGGATCAGTGGGACAGTTCGACGTCGAGCGGCCGGTCGGCCGCCGGGTCGAACGCCCGGTCACAGAGCTGGGCGAGGTGCGCGACGATCTTCTGCGGGTCGTCGAACGGGTCGAGCGCGGCCACCTCGACGGGATCCAGCACCGGCACCGTCACGTGGGAGATCAGCGGGTGCAGCGGACGGACGTCGACCTCGCCGGTGCCGAGCAGGTCCTCGTGGAGCTTCTCGCCCGGACGCAGCCCGGTGAAGACGATCGGGGTCGGGTTCTGGGCCCGGTCGATCATCTCCCGGGCGAGATCCTGGATGCGGACCGGCTCGCCCATGTCCAGCACCAGCGCCTCGCCGTCGCGGCCGATGGCGGCGGCCTGGAGGACCAGGTGCACCGCCTCCTGGACGGTCATCAGGTAGCGGGTCACGTCGGGATGGGTGACCGTGACCGGCAGCCCGGCCTCGATCTGCCGCTGGAAGGCCGTCACCACGGAGCCCCGGCTGCTCAGCACGTTGCCGAAGCGCACGCTGAGGAACGTGCCGGAGTGGTTCGCGCCGGCGTGCGCGGTCAACCGCTCGGTGATCCGCTTCGAGTAGCCGAGCACGCTGATCGGGTCGGCGGCCTTGTCGGTGGAGATGTTCACGAACCGGGCGACGTCCCGGCAGGCGTCGAGCACGGTCAGCGTGCCCCACACGTTCGTCTTGACCGCCTCGCCCGGGTGCCGTTCGAGGAGCGTGAGGTGCTTGAGGGCCGCCGCGTGGAAGACGATCTCCGGCCGCCGCTCCTGGAAGATCCGGCGGATCATCTCGTCGTCGCGCAGGTCGGCGAGGATCAGTTCGGGACTGTCGAGCAGGGCCCGGCCGGCGAGGGACATCTGCAGCGCGTGCAGCGCCGACTCGTCCCGGTCCAGCATCATGAGCTCGCCCGGATCGGCCCGCATGATCTGCCGGCAGAGTTCCGAACCGATCGACCCGCCCGCGCCGGTGACCAGGATCCGGCGTCCGCGCAGCCCGTCGTGGTCGAGCGTGAGGTCGCTGACCACCTGCCGCCGGCCGAGCAGGTCACTGATCTGCAGGTCCCGCACGTCGCTCACGGTGATCCGGTGGTTGACCAGTTCGCGCACCGGGGGGACCACCTTGAACGCCGCGCCGGTGGCCAGGGTGGCCTCCCGGATCTGGCGGACGAGGTGGGCGTCGGCGTTGGCCACCGAGAGGATGAGGCTGCTCGCGCCGGTTCGGCGCACGGCGGCCGCCACGTCGTGCCGGCCACCGAGCACCCGCACGCCGTGGATCCGCAGGTCCCGCTTGTCCGGGTCGTCGTCCAGCAGGCCGACCGGCAGGTAGGCGCTGGCCGGGTCGCTCACCATCGAGCGCAGCAGGCCCTCGCCCGCCGAACCGGCGCCGAAGAGCAGCACCTTCTGCGCGTCGGCGGCCCGGGGACGCAGGGCCCGGTCCCGCTGCTGCCGGTAGACCGAGCGGGTGCCGAACATGGTCAGCAGGGCCAGCGCCGCCCCGACGACCGGCGTGCTGGCCGGAACCGGGCGCTGCGGAAGCGGCGCGAGCGCGAGCAGCAGCAGGGCTGTGGTCACGGCGGTGGTCGCGGCCAGGCCACGGATCTCCCCGAGGCTGCCGAGGGGGTGGCGTCCCGCGTAGAGGCGCCGTACGACGGTGCCACCCAGGTGCAGTGCGGCGGCGACGACGCCGATGGCGACCGCACGGGCGAGTTGCACCGGGGTCAGGTCGAACTCGTACCGGGCCCACACGGCCACCACACACCCGCCGAGCCACGCCGCCGTGTCGGCGACCAGGAGCTGCTGGACGGTCCTGCGCCGTCTACCCGCCTGGCCTGCGTTCTCGGCAGTGATTGCTTCCCGCGGCATCTGTTCTCCCCTGTTGGTCACCCTCGTCGGGGCCGCCCGCAGGGCGGCCTCTTTGTCCCTCCCTGCTTACCGGTTGGCGAGGAGGTTTGTCGGGGTTTCGTATTTAATAGGCGATTCGGCGTGTATCCGAGGAAGCCTCGGTGTCCGCCGGGCCCCCGGCGTCGCGCGGCGGCACGAGCTCGTCCAGCGCGGCCTGCAACCGCGCCGCCATGACCGCCCGGGACCGGTGCTTCTCGATGTGCAGCCGACCCCGCTCACCCATCGCGCGCAGCGTTCCGTCGTCCAGGTCGACCAGCTCCCGCAGGCCGACCACGAGCTTGCCGGGCTCCACCGCGGCGCCCGAGTCGGACTCGTTGACGATCTCGTGCGGCTCGCCCGGACAGTTGGTCACCACCGGCACGCCGGCGGCCAGATAGTCGTAGAGCTTGTTGGGGCTGGCCCCGAGCCGGAAGACCGCCGCGTCGGCGAGCACGTGCACGCCGATGTCGGCGCCGCCCAGGACGCCGGCGAGCTCGGTCTTCGGCAGCATGTCGAGGAAGTGCACGTTGGCGAGTCCCTCGGCACGGGCCCGGGCCACCAGGCGGGCCTTGTCGATCCCGTCACCGATCAGCGCGAAGGTGTGCTCCGTCAGCTCCGCCGCCGCGTCGAGCAACTCGTCCAGGCCGTTCGCCTCGCCGTGCGCCCCCGCGAAGGCGATCAGCCGCCCGTGCACCGGTATCCGGTCCCGGAGTGGGCGGTACCGGTCGTGGCGGAGGGCGAACGCCGCCGGATCGGCCCCGTTGCTCACCCAGGTCAGCTTCCGCTCGTCCACGCCGAGAGACCGGAGGTACGACCGCCAGCCGGCGGCGACGATGACGATCCGGTCCGCCCGGCGGTAGAGCCAGGTCTCCAGCGCCCGCAACGCCCGGTGCACCGGCGATCCCTCCCGGAGGTGCCCGGTGCTCACCATGGACTCCGGCCACAGGTCGCGGATCTCCAGCACGAACGGCACCCGCCACAGTCGGGCCGCCAGCCAACCGCTGACCGGGGTGAGGATGTGCGGGGACGACGCGTACACCAGGGCCGGACGACGCCGGGCGAGCGACGCCACCAGGGCGCCCGCCGCGTAGCCCAGCCAGTTCAGCACCCGGCGGTGGTTGTTCCGGGTGTAGCCCGGCACCCGCACCCGGACGAAGTGCGGCTCGCGGTTGCGGAACCGCTGGCGCGAGTAGACGTCGCGGTCGCCGGCGACGATGGTGTAGTCCCAACCGTCGAGGCGGCCGAACAGCTCGACGTGCCGGGTTCCGCCGGGCTCGGAGAGCGGCTTGGCGTAGTGGTTGAGGACGAGGACGTGACGCTGGGTTCGGACCTGGTCGGTCACGGTCCCTCCGATCTGACGGTCGACGGCGCGGCGGTGCCACGCGTGGAACGGGAAAGAGGTGACGGCCGGTCACCGCGAGGTGGGCGACAACCGCCGGTACCAGTGCTCCATCGCGGACACCTGGCGTGACCACAGCTCGTGCGTCTCGATGAAGGCGCGGTTGGCCGCCCGGTCGGCGGCCGGGAGACCCCGCACGGTGCGCAGCCGGCCGGCGAGGGTGGTGGCGAGCGGCTCGGGCAGCACCTCGGCGACCAGGCCGTCGGCCAGGAGTTCGCGGTACGGCGGCAGGTCGGCCAGGAGCAGCCGGCATCCGGCGAGAGCCGCCTCGAGCACCGCCGAGCTGCGCTGGTCGCTGCTCGGCACGGACAGCGCCACGTCGCTGGCCCGCATCAACGCGAACGTCTCGGCCGGCGACAGCGTCCGGTCCGCCACGGTCAGCCGTCCGGGCGACGCGTCGGCGAGCCTCCGGGCCCGGGCCAGGCCGGCGGCGTGCGCGCGGGCCGCCGCCGCCTCGCCGGGCACATGGCCGGCGAGCACGACGAGGTGCAGGTCCGGCCGTTCCCCGGTGACGTGCGCGTACGCGCGCAGGATGTCGTCCGGCCGGTAGACCGGCGCCACACCCCGCATCGACAGCAGGACCGTGGCCTGCTCCGGGATGCCGTGCCGACGACGTACCGCCGCCGGGTCGACGGTGCCGAGGCTCGCGAGCAGCGTGTCGTCCACGCCCCAGGACAGGGTGGCGGTGCGCGCCGCCGGCACCCGGTACCGGCCGGTGATCTCCTCGGTCACCGACCGGGAGGTGGGTACCACCAGGTCGGCCCGGTGCAGAGTGAGCCGGGTGACCCAGCGGCGCGGCCGGGACCGGGTGGCGGCCCGCAGCTCGCTGCCCCACGGGGTGACCACCCGGACCGGGACCCGGGGCAGGGCGAGGGCCAGCAGCCCGGCCCGGCCGACCGAGTGGACGTGCACCACGTCCGGCCGCACCCGGCGGCCGCGGCGCTCATCCCGGCCAACATCCGGGCGTACGGCGAGGGCCTGGAGCTGCCCGAGGACGAGGTACGCCTCTACGTGGC
>NZ_JBEXLR010000091.1:0-27472 GCF_040610095.1 Micromonospora sp. NPDC004540 | reverse complement strand
GCCGACCTTCGGGGCGGCGCCGGCCAGGGCGGCCGCCTCGGGGTCGATGGCCTCGTCGGCCGTGGTCGCCGCGGCCCGCGGCGCGCCCTTCGGGGTGACCTCGCCGCGGGCGATGGCGCCCCGGCGGGCCAGCACCCGCTTGTTGTGCGCGCTGATCCGCGGGTCCTGGTTCTTCAGCAGTACCAGCAGCGGGGTGGCCAGCAGGATCGAGGTCAGGAAGGCCACCGCCATACCGACGAACAGCACCAGACCCAGGTCCTTCAGGGTGCCCGCGCCCAGCAGGCCGGCACCGATGAAGAGCAGGCCGCCGACCGGGAGCAGGGCGACCACCGAGGTGTTCAGCGACCGCATGAGGCTCTGGTTCAGCGCCAGGTTGGCCGCCTCGCCGTAGGTCAGGTTGTTGTTGGCGGTGATGCCCCGGGTGTTCTCCTGGACCTTGTCGAAGACCACCACCACGTCGTAGAGCGCGAAGCCCAGGATCGTGAGGAAGCCGATGATCGTCGACGGGGTGACCTCGAAGCCGACCAGCGAGTAGATGCCGGCCGTGAGCACCAGGTTGGTGAAGAGCGACGCGATCGCGGCGGCCGCCATCCGCCACTCGAAGCGGAGGATCAGGTAGATCGCCACCACCGCCACGAAGATCAGCAGACCGAGCAGGGCGCGGGAGGTGACCTGACTGCCCCACGCCTCGGAGACCTGGCTGCCGCTGATCTGGTCGGCCTGGATGCCGAACGACTGCGCCATCTCGGTCTTGACCTCGCTGGCCTGCTCCGCGGTGAGCTGCCCGGTGCGCAGCTCGTAGTACTCCCCGCTGGTGCTGCCGACCTTCTGCGCGGTGACCACCTCGGCGCCGCCGCCCTTGGTCGCCAGCGCCGCGTCGACCTTCGCCTCGGCCTGCTCCAGGGTGCCGACGCTGGCCGGCACCTGGAACGAGTTGCCGCCGGCGAACTCGATGCCGAGGCTGAAGCCCCGGACCGCGAAGCTGAGCACGGCGATCAGCACCAGCACACCGGCGACGGTGAACCACAGCTTGCGCCGGCCGACGATGTTGAGATCGGCCTCGCCCCGGTAGAGCCGGGACGCCAGACCAGTCTTAGCCATCTCAGGCCTCCTTGACGCGCGGGTTGCGGGCGGCGCCCGACTCGGCCGACCGGGCCGGCAGGGCCCGGCCGAGACCGCTGACCCGCGGGGACAGGAACGCCCGGGTCCGGGCGAACATCGTCATGATCGGGTGGCGGAAGAGGAACACGACGACCAGGTCGAGGACGGTCGCCAGGCCGAGCGCGAAGGCGAAGCCCTTCACCGCGCCGACCGAGACGATGTAGAGCACCACGGCCGACATCAGGGTGATGGCGTTCGCCGAGATGATCGTCCGGCGGGCCCGGATCCACGCCCGCGGCACCGCGCTGCGCGGGCTGCGCCCCTCCCGGATCTCGTCCTTGAGCCGCTCGAAGTAGATGACGAACGAGTCCGCCGCCACACCGAGCGAGACGATCATGCCGGCGATGCCGGCGAGGGTGAGGGTGAACCCGATCGACCGGCCGAGCACCACCAGCGCGCCGAAGACCAGCAGCGCGGAGAGCACCAGGCTCAGGAAGATGACCGAGCCGAGCAGCCGGTAGTAGAAGAACGAGTAGATGATGACCAGCAGCATGCCGATGCCGGCCGCCAGCAGACCCGCCTTGAGGTGGCTGTCGCCCAGCGTCGCCGTGACGTTCTGCCGCTCCTGCGGCTCGAACGTCACCGGCAGCGCGCCGTAGCGGAGCTGGCTAGCCAGCGCGTTGGCGCTCTTGTTGTCGAAGCTGCCGGTGATCTGCGAGTCACCGGTCAGCACGCCCTGGATCTCCGGGGACGAGACGATCTGGTTGTCCAGCACGACGGCGACCCGGCACTTGCCGTCCTGGCCGAGCGCGGTCTGGTCGCAGGCCTGACCCTCGTTGGTGAACGCCTCGCGGGTCAGCGCGGTCCACTTCTCCTGGCCCTTGCCCGTGAAGTTCAGGCTGACCACCCACGAGCTGGTCTGGTCGAGCACGGCGTTGGCGTCGTCGACGTCGGTGCCGAGCACCTTCGCCACGTCGAGCAGGTCTTTCACGCCGGACTCACAGGCCACCGCCTGCTGGTTCTCGTCCTTGATCGACGCCGCCGGCCGCTTGTCGAGCTGGGCGCAGGTGATGGTCGGGACGTTGAACTGCATCCCGACCGGCAGCACCGCGATCTCCTGCGGGGAGAGCGTTCCGAACGGCTTGAGCTTGTCGGCCAGCGTCGGGTCGGCGGTGAGGTCGGCCGGCGCCTGGAGTCCCGAGGCGGCGGCCCAGGCGGGCGCGCCGACCTTCTGCTCGATGGCCTTGCGTTGCTGCTCGATGTTCTGCGGCACCGGCGCGGCGCTGGCGCTCGGGCTCGGCGCGGCCGCGCTCGGCGAGGCCGACGGGGTCGGCGCCGCGGCGCTGGCGCTCGGCGTCGGGGCCATGCCGCCCTGCCCGCCGGCGCTCGGCGACGCGGTGGCCTTGGGCGCGGCGCTCCCGGAGGGCTGGGGGGTCGCGCTGCCGGACGGGGCCGGGGTCGCGCTGCCCGACGGGGCCGGCGTGGCGCTGGCGGTCGGGGCCGGCGCGGCGGCGGCGCCGCTGCCGTCGGTGGCCTTGAGCACCTTGCGGAAGCGCAGCTCGGCGGCCTCACCGACGTCGTTCAGTTCGCGGTTCTGGCCAGGCAGAGAGATGACGATGTTCCGGTTGCCCTCGGTGACCACCTCCGCCTCGGCCACGCCGTAGGCGTTGACCCGGCTCTCGATGATCTGGCGGGCCTCCTCGAGGTTGGCGGCGGTCGGGGGCTTGCCGTCCACGCTGTTGGTGGCCTCGAGCGTCAGCCGGGTGCCGCCGATGAGGTCCAGGCCGAGCCGGGGCTCCAGCCGGTCCTTCCAGCCACCGCTGGCGCCGCCCGAGAAGAACACCAGAAGATAGAGGACGACGAAGATGAACCCGAGGACGGCGAGCTGCCGTCCGGGGCGCATCTGTCCCTGAGGTGGTGCCACGGCTGTCCTGTCTCCCTGTACGGTCGCGCCGCTTCGACAGCGGCGAGATTGTCGGGCCGGGGGTGTCCGCCCGACTGCTCCGGCGGATCGGCGCCGCCGGACGGCACGCCTCCCCAGCGCACAACGCGGCGGCGTCGCGCGGGCTTCCCGCGTGCCGGCGTCGGACGCCGACCCAACTATCCACTTGTGTGGGTGAATCCGCTGCCCCGTCCGGGGCGCGTGGTCACTCCTTGACCGGCTCGGCTTCCTCGGTGATCGTCTCGGCCTCCGGGGCCTCGGTCCGCTTCACCACGCGGGCGATCGCCGGGCGCGCGTACCGGGTCTGCACGCCCGGAGCGACCTCGAGCAGGACGGTCTCGTCCTCGACCCCGGTGACCGTGCCGTAGAGGCCGCCGATGGTGACCACCTCGTCGCCCACGCCGAGCGCGGACTGCATCTGCTCGGCCTCGCGGCGACGCTTCTGCTGGGGGCGGATCATCATGAAGTACATGACGCCGAAGAGCAGAGCGATCATGAGGATCGGCGTCAGGCCGCCGGCCCCTCCGCCACTCGCTGCAAGGTTTTGCACGGTTGTCGACCTTCCCATTGGCCTCTGCTCCCACCCCCGTGGGGTGCCGGAGCGGAGGCGGATTCTCACGTCCTGTACAGACCGCGGCGAAGTCTAATCCCTACACCTGAGAACACCGAATGCGGCACAGATCACGTTCGGATCACGCCTGATCGGTCTGCGCCGAGAACAGATCGGGCACCGGAGGGGCATCCGCGCCAAATGTACCATTCGGCGGTGTACGCCCCAGATGGTGCCAGGCGGCCGCCGTGGCGACCCGGCCGCGCGGCGTCCGCGCCAGCAGCCCGGCCCGGACCAGGAAGGGCTCGCATACCTCCTCGACGGTGTCCGGCTGCTCCCCCACCGCCACGGCGAGGGTGGAGAGCCCGACCGGGCCACCCCGGAACGAGTCGACCAGCGCCGTGAGCACCGCCCGGTCCAGCCGGTCCAGGCCGAGCGCGTCGACGTCGTAGACGGTGAGGGCGGCCCGGGCGGTCTCCAGGTTGACCACCCCCTCGGCGCGGACCTCGGCGAAGTCGCGGACCCGGCGCAGCAGCCGGTTGGCGATCCGCGGGGTGCCCCGGGACCGGCCGGCGATCTCCGCCGCCCCGTCGGCGGTGATCGGCACGCCGAGGATCCGGGCGGACCGGTGCAGCAGCGCCTCCAGGTCGGCCGGGGCGTAGAAGTCGAGGTGCGCGACGAAGCCGAACCGGTCCCGCATCGGCCCGGTGAGCAGGCCGGACCGGGTGGTCGCGCCGACCAGGGTGAACGGCTCGACGTCGAGCGGAATGGCGGTCGCCCCCGGGCCCTTGCCGACCACCACGTCGACCCGGAAGTCCTCCATGGCGCTGTAGAGCAGTTCCTCGGCGGGCTTGGCGATCCGGTGGATCTCGTCGATGAAGAGCACGTCGCCCTCGGCGAGGCTGGTCAGGATGGCGGCCAGGTCGCCGGAGCGCTCGATGGCCGGCCCGCTGGTCACCCGGATCCCCGAACCCAGCTCGGCGGCCACGATGTTGGCCAGGGTCGTCTTACCCAAGCCAGGCGGCCCTGACAGAAGGATGTGGTCGGGCGGGGAGCCGCGCCGCATGGCGCCCTTGAGCAGCAGGTCGAGCTGGTCGCGGACCCGGTGCTGGGCGATGAACTCCTCCAGCCGCTTCGGCCGGACGCTGGCCTCCGCGTCCCGCTCCGCGTCGCTGACGTACGCCGAGACCAGGTTCTCGTCGGTCATCGGCTGCGGCCCAGGAGGCGGATGGCCTGCTTGAGCAGGACCGGCACGGGCGGGGTCTCCCCGTCGACGGTCTCGGCGACGGCGGCCACCGCCTGCTCGGCCTGGGCGGCGGTCCAGCCGAGCCCGACCAGGGCCTGGCGGACCTGCTCAGGCCACGCGCCGGCGGTCACGCCGGCCGCCCCGTCGACGCCGACCGGCACCGGGCCGATCCGGTCGCGCAGTTCGAGGACGAGCCGCTCGGCGCCCTTCTTGCCGATGCCGGGCACCCGGGTCAGCGCGGCCGTGTCGGCGTTGGCGATGGCCTTGCGGACCGCGTCCGGGGTGTGCACGGCGAGCACCGCCTGGGCGAGCCGCGGGCCCACCCCGCTGGCGGTCTGGAGCAGCTCGAAGAGCTGCTTGGCGTCGTCGTCGGCGAAGCCGTAGAGGGTGAGCGAGTCCTCCCGGACCACCAGGCTGGTGGCCAGCCGGGCGGGCTGGCCGACCCGCAGCTCGGCGAGGGTGCCGGGGGCGCACTGCACCGCCAGGCCGATGCCGCCCACCTCCACCACCGCGTGGTCCGGACCGGTCGCGGTCACCGTGCCGCGCACGCTGGCGATCATCGCGCTCCTCCTCGTCGTGCCCGCTCGGCCGCGGCGGCCAGCTTGGACCGGGTGCCGCCGCGCCAGACGTGGCAGATGGCCAGGGCCAGGGCGTCGGCGGCGTCGGCCGGGCGGGGCGGTTCGGGCAGCCGCAGCAGCCGGGTGACCATGGCGGTCATCTGCGCCTTGTCGGCCTGACCGGAACCGGTCACCGCCGCCTTCACCTCGCTGGGCGTGTAGGTCTGCACCGGCAGCCCGGCCCGCGCACCGGCGAGCACGGCGATCCCGCTGGCCTGGGCGGTGCCCATCACGGTGCGGACGTTGTGCTGGCTGAACACCCGCTCGACGGCCACGGCGTCGGGCCGGTGCTCGGCCACGAGGTCGGTGAGCGAGCGGTCCAGGTGCAGCAGGCGCAGCGGCAGGTCGTCGCCGGGGTCGGTGTAGACCACGTAGTAGGCGACCAGGGTGCAGGGGCGCCCCGGCACACCCTCGACCACGCCGACCCCGCACCGGGTCAGCCCCGGGTCGACGCCCAGCACGCGCACGCCGCCTCCTCCCCCAAGCCGCCAGCAGTACGTGTGTTCGACACCCTACTGGTGCGGTCGGACCGCCGCCGGGCGGGACACGCCCAGCGGTCCGGTCAGCGCCGGGTCGGGTCGAGCTCGACCGCGACGGTGACCGGGTCGCCGTGGTCCTTCCCGGCGCGGATCCGGGCCGGGACGGGCAGCAGCCAGCCGGCCCGCCGGTCCCGCCAGACGCTCGTCGACCAGGTGCGGCCGTCGACGGTGGCGGTCACCGGCACCCGGCCGAACAGGCCCGCCGCGTCGGGCGCGTGCTCCGCCGGGACCGGGGCGAACACCCAGCCGCCGGAGCCCGACCACCGCAGCAGAGTCGCCTCGAACGATGTGGTCCCCCTCGTCATGTGCGCCTCCGCTCCGTCCGGACCGACCCGGGCCACCGTCGCACGGCCCCCTGACACGCGGCGCCGGCCCGGCCCGGCGCGAGGCGGCGCCCGCCACACACTGAAGCGGTCGAGTATGTGTCGCCGCCCCATGTGCCGCCGGCCACACAGCTCGTAACTTCTTGCGCCATGACGGCAGAACCCGTGGCGGTCCCCCACGTCGTGCACGTCGACCTCTCCGGTCGCGTCGCGCTGGTGACCGGTGGTGGCAGCGGCATCGGACGGGCCTGCGCCCTGCGCCTGGCGGCGGCCGGCGCGGCGGTGCTGGTGGTCGACCGCAACGTGGAGGCGGCCAAGGCGGTGGCCGCGGAGGCGGGCGGCCGGGCGGAGGGTGTCGACCTGGCCGACCCGGAGGCGGTGGACCGGCTCGACGTCGACGTGGACATCGTCGTCAACAACGCCGGTCTCCAGCACGTCGCGCCGGTGCAGGACTTCCCCGTCGAGCGCTTCGAGTACATCCAGCGGGTGATGGTGGAGGCGCCGTTCCTGCTGATCCGCCGGGCGCTGCCCCGGATGTACGCCAACGGGTGGGGCCGGATCGTCAACATCTCGTCGGTGCACGGGCTGCGGGCCTCGCCGTACAAGGCGGCGTACGTCTCGGCCAAGCACGCCCTGGAGGGGCTGTCGAAGGTGGTGGCACTGGAGGGCGCCGCGCACGGGGTGACCGCCAACTGCATCAACCCGGCGTACGTGCGGACCCCGCTGGTGGAGAGCCAGATCGCCGACCAGGCGGCAAGCCACGGCATCGGCGAGGACGAGGTGGTCGAGAAGATCATGCTGGCCCGGGCGGCGATCAAGCGGCTGATCGAGCCGGAGGAGGTGGCCGAGCTGGTCGCGTACCTGTGCTCGCCGCCCGCGGCGTTCATCACCGGCGCCTCGATCGCCCTCGACGGGGGCTGGACGGCCAACTAGTGGCCTCGCGCACAATGTCGGTCATGTCGTCGCCGGTCGAGTTCCTGGAGCTGCTGGCGCGGGAGGCCGCCGCGGTCGAGTTCGAGGGTCCGCTGGTCGCCGCCCGCGCCGCCGGCCTGCCCGCCGAGCGCATCGCCGAGCTGGAGCAGGCGAAGCTGGTGGCGCTGCGGGTCCGCGGGCTGCTGGAGCGGCGGCGCCGCCGGGAGACCGAGCTGTCCGGCCTGTACGACACGGCCAGCGACCTGGCCGGCCTCCGCGACCTGGACGACGTGCTGCGGGCGATCGTGCACCGGGCGCGGATCCTGCTCGGCACCGACGTGGCCTACATGACGCTCAACGACGACGAGCGCGGCGACACCTACATGCGGGTCACCGACGGCTCGATCTCGGCGCGGTTCCAGCGGTTGCGGCTGGAGATGGGCGACGGCCTGGGCGGCCTGGTGGCGCAGACCGGCACCCCGTACGTCACCTCGAACTACCAGGAGGACGACCGGTTCAAGCACACCGGGGAGATCGACGGCGGGGTGGGCGAGGAGGGCCTGGTGGCCATCCTGGGCGTCCCGCTGCGGCTCGGGTCGAGCGTGATCGGCGTGCTGTACGCGGCCAACCGCTCCGCCCGGCCGTTCGCCCGGGAGGAGGTGTCACTGCTGGTCTCGCTGGCCGCGCACGCCGCGGTGGCGATCGACACCGCCCGGCTGCTGGCCGAGACCCGGTCGGCGCTGGAGGAGCTGTCGGCGGCGAACAGCACGATCCGGGCGCACAGCAGCTCGGTGGAGCGGGCCGCCGCCGCCCACGACCGGATGACCGCCCTGGTGGTGCGCGGCGGCGGGATGGAGGACGTGGCGGCGGCGGTCACCGAGGTGCTCGGCGGGGCGCTGCTGGCGCTGGACGCCGAGGGACGGCGGCTGGCCCGGGTGGGCGAGATCGAGGAGCCGGACCGGGCGGACATCGTCGAGGCGGTGGCCGCCTCCCGGACCGAGGGGCGCAGCGTCCGCCGGGGCCCGCTCTGGTATGCCGCCGTGGTGGCCGGCGCGGAGAACCTGGGCGCGCTGGTGCTGCGCCCGGACGGCGAGCTGGTCGACGCCGACCAGCGGATCCTGGAGCGGGCGGCGCTGGTCACGGCGCTGCTGCTGCTGTTCCGCCGGACGGTGGCCGAGGCGGAGGGGCGGGTCCGCGGCGAGCTGCTGGACGACCTGATCGCCCGGCCGCTGCGGGACACCGACGCGCTGCGCAGCCGGGCCCGCCGGCTCGGCGTGGACCTGGACGCCCCGCACGTGCTGGTGGCGGTCGGCGACGACGCGATCGCCGCCACCGGCTCGGCCCGGCAGCGGGTGTTCTCCTGGGCCACCACGTACGCCTCGACGCGGGGCGGGCTGGCGGCGGCGCGCGACGGGCGGGTGGTGCTCATGCTGCCCGGTCAGGACGCGGGCGGTGCGGCACGGGCGGTGGCCCGGGACCTGTCGCGGGTGACCGGCCGGCCGGTGACCGCCGGGGCGAGCGGGCCGTCGACCGGCCCGGCCTCGTTGGCCACCACGTTCGCCGAGGCGGAGCGGTGCCTGACCGCGCTGGGCGCGCTGGGCCGGGCCGGGCAGGGGGCGAGCACCGCCGAGCTGGGCTTCGTGGGGTTGCTGCTGGGCGCGGTCGGCGACTCGGGTGACCGGGACGTGGCCCGCTTCCTCACCGCGACGGTGGGGCCGGTGGTCGACTACGACGCCCGGCGGGGCACCGCGCTGGTGAAGACGCTGGAGGCGTATTTCGGGGTGGGTGGCAGCCTGGCCCGGGCGGCGGAGCTGCTGCATGTGCACGTCAACACGGTGACCCAGCGGTTGGAGCGGGTCGGTCAGCTGCTCGGCGCGGACTGGCAGAAGCCGGAGCGCGCCCTGGAGGTGCAGCTCGCCCTGCGCCTGCACCGGCTGCGTACGCCCGCCGGCTGAACCGCGCCCGACTCACCGGGCGGGGAGTCCGTCCAGGACACCGTCGGCGATCTGTGGTTCTGGACAACTTCTCCCCGCATAACCACCCCAGGTCCGCGCCGGGTACGACCAACCGGGCGAGGTGGTATTCTTGCCGGCCTATGCGTCCTGACTGGGCTGAATCAAGGCCGAGTTCGCTGCCGTGCGGTACTCACCCTCAACGACCGCGACTATCGGCGGCCACAATCGTCGGCTGAGCCGACGCGCCAAATCGAGATTCGTATACACCGCCCGCTCCAAGATACGCCATGTGGATTACCGGTTCAAGGTCGCCCAGCGGACACCAGTCCAATACTGCCGATTCCGCTGCACCCATTGATCACCGAGAGAGTGGTGGTTATGATTCCGTGGCTGCGTCACACCGACGTGAGTCCACTGTCCACTGTCCAAAGGAGACACAGTATGAGCAAGTTCACTGGCCGCCGGGTCGCCTCGGTGCTTGCAGGCGCGGGAGCGTTCGTGCTAATCGCCTCAGTGCCGGCCCAAGCGGCTTCTTACTTCCGCGGATACGAGGGGAGCGACTACGCGGGGGTAGGCGCTGACCGCCGGTGGGTCGAGGTGTGCGACATCGAGAAGGACGGCAACGGCGTATATGCCACCTTCATTGTCAGGGGCAGCACGGGCGGCAACACGGTCGGCGACGGCAATGGCTCGGCCGCCGGCTGCGGGAACAGAACGTTCAGCGGCGACGTCCTCGGGTTCTCCATTTGCGAGGACCAGCCCATCGGCAACTCTTCCTGCAGGACTTACACTCTGTAGGGTGGCAATATGGTCGCATTGGACAGCCCTGCGGTCACGTCGTAATGCGTCGAATGTTGCGGACATTTCTTGAGGAAAATCGCTAGTTAACTGAGCGTGAGTGCGCCGAGGAGAGGCTATCCCCTATATCGGGGGTGGCCTCTCCTTCAAATCTTCCACCACCCGGCCGTCGCCCTACGTTGTCGATTCCCTGCCACGGCAGCCGCCGTTTCGGTTTCATGGCCAGAGCTCGAGGTTGAGGTGGGGCGGGCAGATCCCGGGACGGCGAGGGCAGCCAACGCGAGGGTGGTGAACCGAATGTGCCAGGAGTCCCCGCGACCTGGTGCTGGTCCAGGGCCGACCCGGCTCATGGCGGGCTGGAAGCTGCGCCTGGCCTGGGCGGCGAGCCCCACGGGTGGCGCCCGCTGACCCGTCGAACCTGCGGGGTCAGCGGGCGCGCAGGCCGTCCAGGACGGCGTCCACGATCCGCTCGGGCAGGATCCGCTCGTCCAGCTCGGGGTGCCAGTGCAGCATCCGCTGGGCCAGCATCGGCGCGGTGAGCAGCGCCATGGCCAGCTCGACGTCGAGGTCGGCGCGCAGCTCCCCGCTGTCCACCGCGCGGCGCAGCACCTCGCGCATCGCCTGGCGCCGGGGCTCGATGATCGCCTCGTAGGCCTGTCGGTGGGCCGAGCTGCGGCTCACCTCGGGCACCAGGCACGGCATGATCTTGCGGACCCGCGGGTCGACGTGCTGGCCCACGGCGCCGACCAGCAGCACCAGATCGTCGCGGACCGAACGCCCGCCGGTCCGGGGCGGGACGCCCTTGAGCCGGCGCAGCGCGTCCAGCAGCAGCGCGTCCTTGCCGGACCAGCGGCGGTAGATGGTGGCCTTGCCCACACCGGCGCGGGCGGCGATCGCCTCGATGGAGAGCGCCTCGATGGTGCTGCCCTCGGCGAGCAGGTCGAGGGTGGCCTCCACGATCGCCTCGTCCGCGCGGACGCTCCGCGGTCGCCCGGGCGACCGCGGAGCATCAGCCGTCGAAGTCATGTCAGACATTGTCCCCGAACCTACGCGGTCCCGGCCAACTCCGGCTCGGTGGCCGGCTGCGCGTCGGTCTCGATCACCGGGCGGCCCGGCATCCAGCGCAGCACGATGATCATGCCGAGCAGCGCCACCAGGGCCGAGACTCCCGCCGCCCAGTGCATCGCCGCGACGAACGAGTCGTTCGCCGCGTCGATGAGCCGGGGCGCGCCGGCCCCGAGCCGGCCGGCGACGGCGTACGCCCCGGAGATCGACTCCTGGGCCGCGTCACGGACCGGGGCGGGCAGGGCGGACACGGTCGAGGCCACGTCGTTGCGGTAGACCGCGGAGAGCACCGAGCCGAGCACCGCCACGCCGAGCGCGCCGGCCACCTGGCGGACGGTGTTGCTCACCGCCGAGCCGACACCGGCCTTCTCCCGGGGCAGCGCCGACATGATCGACTCGGTGGCGGGCGGCATGATGTTGGCCATCCCGGCCCCCTGCACGAAGCCCAGCGCCGAGAAGATCCAGATCGGGGTGTCCGCGTCGATGAACACGAACGCCCCGAGCGCGGCGGCGGTAAGCAGCAGCCCGACCCCGGCGACCGCCCGGCCGCCGTAGCGGCGGACCATGGCGGCGCTGCGCGGCGCGAAGATCAGCTGGGCGGCCGCGAAGGGCAGGAAGAGCAGGCCGCTCTCCAGCGGGCTGTAGCCGCGGACCAGCTGGAGGTAGAACGCGCCGAAGAACATCACGCCCATGGCGGCGAAGAAGACCAGGCCGACCAGCGCCACCGGGGCGGCGAACCGGGGCACCCGGAACAGCCGGACGTCGAGCGACGGGTGGTCGCTGCGCAGCTCGTGCGCGACGAACCAGCCGAGCACCGCGAGCCCGCCGATGATCGACACCCACACCCGCGACCGGTCGAAGCCGTGCTCGCCGCCGTCGATGATGCCGTAGGTGAGGGCGACCAGGCCGACGACGGAGAGCAGCACGCCGAGCAGGTCGACCCGGCCCGGCCGGGGGTCGCGGGACTCCGGGACGAGGGCGGCGACGAGCACCACGCCGAGCACCACGACCGGCACGTTGATCAGGAAGACCGAGCCCCACCAGTAGTGCTCCAGCAGGGCGCCCCCGAGCACCGGGCCGATGGCCACGGCCAGGCCGACCGCGCCGGCCCAGACGCCGATCGCCTTGGCCCGCTCGCGGGGGTCGAAGACGTTGGAGATGATCGACAGGGTCACCGGCATGATGGCCGCGCCGCCGACCCCCATCAGCGCGCGGGTGGCGATGAGCTGGCCCGGGTCCTGGGCGTAGGCGGAGAGCAGCGAGGCCAGCCCGAACAGGGCCAGGCCGACCATCAGGAAGCGCTTGCGGCCGAGACGGTCGCCGAGGACGCCGAAGGTGAACAGCAGCCCGGCGAAGACCAGGGTGTAGGAGTTGATCGCCCACTCCAGCTCGCCCTGGCTGGCCCCGAGGCCGTGCACCGGGTCGGCGAGGGTACGCAGGGCGACGTTGAGGATCGTGTTGTCGAGGACGACCACGAGGAGGCTGATCACCAGCACCCCCAGGATCGCCCACCTCCTCGGGTGTCCGGTGTTCTCGTGCGGTTCCACTCGGGTTCTCCCCCCGACTCACCCGCGTCAAATACGATACGGGACAGACTCGTAACGCTGCCGAGCGTAGGTGAGAGTGTTTCGATACGGAACCGGTTCGTATCGTTTGTGTCCCAGCTCACCGCGCTCAGCCGGGCGGGCCGGCGGCCAGGGCCAGGCGGAGCAGCGCGTCCCGGGCCGGCAGCAGCCGGCGCGCCTGGGAGAGCCGCCCCGCCCACCGGGCCCCCGCCGCGATCCGCTGGGCCGGCCGGCGGCGGCGCCGGTCGTACGCCCGGAGCGCGGCGGCCGGATCGTCGGCGTCGCGCAGGCAGTCGGCCAGCGCCACCGCGTCGATCAGCGCCTGGCAGGCGCCCTGCCCGAGGTCGGGGGTCATGGCGTGGGCGGCGTCGCCGAGCAGCGCCACCCGACCGGACACGTAGGACGGCAACGGGGTCAGGTCGCGGACCTCGTGCCGCAGGATCCCCGCCGGATCGAGTGCGTCGAGCAGCCGCGGGATCGGCTCGTGCCAGTCGCCGAAGAGCCGGCGCAACTCCGCCCGGTCGTCGGCCGGCGCCGGGCGACCCTCGGGCCGGGCCACCGCGGCGTACCAGTTGGTCCGCCCCGGGCCCGCCGGGGTCAGGCCGAACTTGCGCCCCCGCCCCCAGGTCTCGCCGCCCTCCGCGACCTCGACGTCGGCCACGCCGCGCCAGGCCACCGTGCCGGCGTAGCGCAGCGGGTAGCGGTCGCCGTGCAACGCGGCGCGCACCGTGCTGTTGATCCCGTCCGCCCCGACCACCAGGTCGTACGCCTCGACCAGGGCGCCCGGGTCGGCGACCGGCGCACCGAAGCGCACCACGTCGGCGGGCAGCGCGCCGGCCAGCACGGCGAGCAGCACCGGGCGGGTGACCAGGTGCACCGGCTCGCCGTGCCGCCGGGCCAGCCGGTCGACGTCGAGGGTGGCGATCCGGCTGCCGTCGGGCCGCCGGAAGGCCCCGCCGGCCTGCGGGCGCCCGGCCCGCCGCACCTCCGCCCCGACCCCGAGGGTGTCCAGGGCGCGCAGCGCGGCCGGCCAGATGCCGAGGCCGGTGCCGGTCGCGGGCAGCGCCGCGGACCGCTCCAGGACGGTCACCTCCCAGCCGGCGGCCCGCAGCCCGAGCGCCGCCGCCAACCCACCGATTCCGCCACCGACCACCACCGCGCGCCCGCCCATGCCGGCACCGTACTACAGATGTAGTCGCCGCCACTACGGCTGTAGTCTGTCCGCTGTGACGGACCGGCGACAGCTCCTGCTCGACGCGGCCATCCGGGTGCTCGGCACCCGGGGCCTGCGGCAGCTCACCCACCGCGCGGTCGACGCCGAGGCGGGCCTGCCGGAGGGCTCCGCCTCCAACCAGTTCCGCACCCGCGACGCTCTCGTGGCCGGGGTGTTCGACCGGCTCGTGGAGGTCGAGACGGTGGCCTGGCAACGGCTCGCCGCGGACCTGCCGCCGGGCGACGTGGACGCCTTCGTCGGCGTGCTCGGTCGGCTGATCCGGCAGCTCGTCGGCGAGGGCCGAGTGGTCACGCTGGCCCGGCACGCGCTCTTCGTCGAGGCGGCCGTCCAGCCGGCCTTGCGCGGGGCGATCGCCGCCGGCCGGGAACGGCTCGCCGCGTGGGGGCTGCCGCTGCTCGCCGGGCTCGGCTCGGCCGACCCGCCGGCCCACTTCCGGATGCTGCTCGCCCTCGTCGACGGGCTGTTCAGCAACGAGCTGGCCTGCCCCGAGGAGGACTTCGACCCGGAGTCGGCCGTCGCCGCCCTGCTCCGCGGCATCCTGCCGGGCTGAGCCGGCGCTGGTCGACCGGGTCGGCACGCGACGTGCCCCCGGGCGGCACTCCGCCACCCCGGGGGCACGTCCGGTGAGCTCAGCCGCGGCGGGTGGCTCGCCAGCGCCGGGCCAGGTGGGCGATCGTGCCCCAGATGCCCCGCCGGAACAGCAGCACGACGAGGACGAAGATGCCGCCGGTGACCAGGCCGATGGCCTCGAAGCCGGAGAACGACAGCCAGTCCTCCAGGCGGACCACCAGGGCCGCCCCGAGCACGCCACCCCAGAGGGTGCCGATGCCGCCGAGCACCACCACGATGACCGCCTTGCCGGAGGTGGTCCAGTGCAGCACGTCCAGGGAGACGAACCGGTGGCCGACCGCGAAGAGCCCGCCGCCGAGCCCGGCCAGGAAGCCGGAGAGGACGAACGCGGTCAGCTTGTAGCGGTGCACCGGGTAGCCGAGCGCGCGGGCCCGGGCCGGGTTGTCCCGGATGCCGACCAGCACCCGGCCGAACGGCGAGTGCACGATCCGCCAGGCGGCGAGCAGGCCGAGCAGCACGATCGGCAGGATCGCGTAGTAGAAGTAGTAGTCGTCGGAGAGGTCGGCGCCGAAGAACTCGCGGGGCACGCCCTGGAGGCCGTTCTCGCCCTGGGTGACCGAGCGCCACTCGTTGGCCACGTAGTAGACCATCTGGGCGAAGGCCAGGGTGACCATGGCGAAGTAGATGCCGGTGCGCTTGACCGCGAGATAGCCGATCGGCAGCGCGAGCAGCGCCGCGGCCAGGGCGCCGGCCAGCACGGCCGCCGGGAAGGGCAGGCCGGCATGGATCGCCACCAGCCCCGTCACGTACGCCGAGGTGCCCCAGAACGCGGCGTGCCCGAAGGACATGAGCCCGGTGAAGCCGAGCAGCAGGTCCACCGAGACGGCGAAGAGCGCCCAGCACAGGATGTCCACGGCCACCGCCGGGTAGAGCCCGTTCGGCAGCCAGAGCGCCACGATCAGGCCGGCGGCGAGCAGCGCGTACCGGACCCAGCCGGGCGCCCGGGCGACGGTGAGCAGCCCGGACGGCGGCGTGCGACGGGCCGACTCCTCGGCGGGGGTGTCGACGGCACTCGTCATGCCGGTGCCTCCTCACGGCCGAACAGGCCGGCCGGCCGCCAGAGCAGCACCGCGGCCATCACCACGAACACGACGGTCTGCGACACGATCGGGAATTCCGACAGGTACGCCTCGCCCCAGGCCTGGATCAGGCCGATGCCGAAGCCGGCGGCGACCGAGCCGAAGATCGAGCCGAGCCCGCCGATCACCACGACCGCGAAGACCACGATGATCAGGTCGGCGCCCATGAGCGGGTTCACCGCCCGCATCGGGGCGGCGAGCACCCCGGCCAGCCCGGCCAGGGCGATGCCGAAGCCGAACACCGGGGTGACCCACTTCCCCACGTCGATGCCGAAGGCCCGGGTCAGCTCGGGGCGCTCGGTGGCGGCCCGGACCACCATGCCGACCCGGGTCCGGCCGAGCACCCACCAGACCGCGGCGCAGAGCAGCACGGTGAAGCCCAGGATGAAGACCCGGTAGGTGGGGAAGTCGAAGAGTCCGAAGTCGACCGTCCCGCTCAGCTCGGCCGGGGTGGCGTACGGGCTGGACTGCACGCCGTACCGGGACTTCACCAGGTCTTGCAGGATCAGCGTGAGGCCGAAGGTGAGCAGGAAGTTGTAGAGCGGGTCGAGCCGGGTCAGCCGGTGGATCACCGCCCGCTCCAGCACCATGCCGAGCAGGCCCAGCGCCAGCGGCATGATCACCAACGCGGCCCAGAACGGCACGCCCGCCTCGGCGAGCAACACGTACGCCCCGAAGGCGCCGAGCATGTAGAAGGCGCCGTGGGCGAAGTTCACCACCCGGAGCATGCCGAAGATGACCGCGAGCCCGAGGGCGAGCAGGGCGTAGAACGCCCCGCCCACCAGCCCGTTGAACGTGTTCTGCAGGAAGCCCGACATCAGCTCGTCACATCTTGCAGTCCGACGACGGCGTACGGAACGCCTCGGCCGCCGGGATGGTCTTGAGGATCTTCACGTAGTCCCACGGCTCGCCGACCTCGGCCTGCGGCTTCACCTGGGCCAGGTAGGCGTCGTGGATGACCCGGTGGTCCTCGGCGCGGATCTTGCCGTTGCGCAGGAAGAGGTCGTTGACCTCCTTGCCCTCCAGGCCCTTGACCACGGTGTCCGCGTCGTCGGTGCCGGCGGCCTGCACGGCCTCCAGGTACTGCATGGCGGCGGAGTAGTTGGCCGCGTGGGCGAAGGACGGCCGGGTGCCGGTCTCCTTCTGGAACTTGTCGGCCCACTCCCGGTTCTGCTGGTCGAAGTTCCAGTACCAGGCGTCGGTGTAGGTGGTGCCGGCGAGCGCGGCCGGGGTCAGCGAGTGGATGTCGGTGATGAACATGAGGCCCACGGCCAGCCCGACGCCCTTGTCCCGCAGCTTGAACTCGTTGTACTGCTTGACCACGTTGACCAGCTCGGCGCCGGCCTGCATGGTGCCGAGCACCTGCGGCTTCGGGTTCAGCGTCGGGGCCTTCAGCAGGAACGAGGAGTAGTCGCCGCTGGTGTTCGGGAACGGCGCGCCGTCCTTGCCGACGACCTGCCCGCCCGCGGCGGTGATGGCGGCGGAGAAGCTCTTCTCCATGTCCTGCCCGAAGGCGTAGTTCGGGTAGAGGATGTACCAGTTCTTGCCGACCTGCTCGGTGGTCACCGTGCCGGTGCCGTGGGCCAGCATGTAGGTGTCGTACGCGTAGTGGAACGTGTACTTGTTGCAGCTCTTGCCGGTCAGGTCGGTGGTCGCCGCGCCGATGTTGAAGTAGAGCTTCTTCTTCTCCTTGGCCACGTCGGCGACCTTGAGCGCGGCCGACGAGGTCGGCACGTCGAGGATGGCGTCGACGCCCTTGCGGTCGTACATCTCCTGGGCCTTGCTGTTGGCCACGTCCGGCTTGTTCTGGTGGTCGGCCGTCTCCACGCTGATGTTCTTGGTGACGGCCTTGTCGCCGTACTTGGCCTTGAAGTCGGCGATGGCCATCTCCACGGCCTTGACCGAGTTGCGCCCGGACAGCTCCGAGTAGGCCCCGGACTGGTCGTTGAGCACACCCAGCACGATCTTGTCGCCGCTCAGCTTCTGGTCGCCGCCGGACTGCGGCCCACCACCGCCACAGCCCGCGACCAGCACCGCCGCCGCCGAGGCGGCGACCACACCCACGCTCCTGCGCATGTCGAATCCTTCCGTACCGCGCGGTCCGCGCGGGTCAGCCGTCGTTTGTCAGATCCCCAGGTACGCCAGCAGCTCGCGCTCCCGCGAGCGCACCTCGGAGTTGTCCATCGCCTCCGCGATCCGTCCCTCGGCCAGCAGGTAGTGCCGGTCGGCGACGCCGGTGGCGAAGTGCAGGTTCTGCTCGACCAGCAGCACGGTCACGCCGTGCTGCTTGGCCTCCCGCAGCAGGTCACCGACCTGCTGCACGAGCAGTGGGGACAGGCCCTCGGTGGGCTCGTCGCAGAGCAGCAGCCGGGCGCCCATCCGCAGCACCCGGGCCAGGGCGAGCATCTGCTGCTCGCCGCCGGAGAGCATGGTGGCCGCCGAGTCGCGCCGGGCGTAGAGGGCGGGGAACGCCTCGTACACCCGCTCCAGCGGCCACGGGTCGGGGCCGACCCGGGGCGGCAGGGTCAGGTTCTCGGTGACGGTCAGGGTGGCGTACGCGCCCCGGTCGTCGGGGACCCAGCCGAGCCCGAGCCGCGCCCGCTTGTACGCCGGCAGCCTCGTGACGTCCCGGTCACCGAAGCTGACCGTGCCGCGCTGGCCCGGGTGCAGCCCCATGACGGAACGCAGCAGGGTGGACTTGCCGGCGCCGTTGCGCCCCACCAGGGTGACCACCTCGCCGGCGGCCACCTCCAGGCTCACCTCCCGCAGCACCTGGGCCTCGCCGTACCAGGCGGAGAGGTTCTCAATGCGCAGCATCCGCGGCTCCCAGGTAGGCGGTGATGACCCGCTCGTCGGCGCGGACCTGCTCGTACGGCCCCTCGACCAGGACCTTGCCGGCCTGGAGGACGGTGACCGTGTCGGCGAGCCGGCCCACCACGCTCATGTTGTGCTCGACCATGACCACGGTCCGGCCCTCGCGGACCCGGGCGATCAGGTCGACGGTGCGGTCCACGTCCTCCAGCCCCATCCCGGCGGTGGGCTCGTCGAGCAGCAGCACCTTCGGGTCGAGGGCGAGTGCGATGGCCAGTTCCAGGGCGCGCTTGCGCCCGTACGCGAGGGCCTCGGCCGGGGCCTCGGCCAGCTCGGCGAGGCCGACCATGGCCAGCAGTTCGTCGGCCCGGTCCCGGTAGCGGCGCATCAGCTTGGCCGAGCGCCAGAACCGCCAGCCCAGCCCGCTGGCCGACTGGAGGGCCAGCTCGACGTGCTCCCGCGCGCCCAGCTGCGGGAAGAGGCTGGTGATCTGGAAGGAGCGGGCCACGCCGAGCCGGGCGACCCGTTCCGGGGGCAGGCCGGTGACGTCCCGGCCGGCCAGCTCGATCCGGCCGGCGCTGGGCGGCAGGAATCCGGTGAGCAGGTTGAACAGGGTGGTCTTGCCGGCGCCGTTCGGCCCCACCAGGGCGTGCACGGTCTCCGGCGCCACGTCGAGGTCGACCCCGTCGACCGCCCGGAAGCCCCGGAAGTCCCGGGTCAGCCCACGGGCCGACAGGATCGCTTGCCCGGCCATCGCCTCACCCTCCGCAGGTCCGTCCCACGCCGGCCAGGTCGGTGACCGGGGTCACAGGGCCGACGCGTGCAGGAAACCTACGGCGCACCGGCAGAGTCGAGCCATGTCGATCCCCCACACATTCGCCCCGGTTGGGGCGGGCCCGCCCACCATAGGGGGCGGGCCCGAACGTGGGCATCCCGACGAATCGTCGGCCGTCGACATGTGGTGCGCCACCGTCACCGGACTGTCGCGTACTCCGGCAGGTCGAACCCGTCGGCCTTGCTGAAGAAGAGCCGGGTGGCGAGCCCGCGCAGCGGGCGGGAGGTCATGGCCCGCATCGACGCGTCGCGCATCCGGATCGCGGTCCGGCTGGCCGGCAGGAAACCGGCGATGCCCCCGCCGGGGATCTCCTGGCCGCGGGTCACGTGCGGCCGCAGCAGCTCCTCGTAGCGGCGGTAGGCGCGCGCGTGGTCGCCCCGCGCCGCGGCCAGCTCGCCGGCCAGCAGGTACGCCCCGACCAGCGCGAGGCTGGTGCCCTGCCCGGTGAGCGGGGACGGGCACCAGGCGGCGTCGCCGAGCAGCGCCACCCGCCCGGCGCTCCACCGCTCCATCCGCACCTGGCCGTACCGGTCGAAGTAGAAGTCGCCGGCCTCCGGTGCGGCGGCCAGCAGCTCGGCGGCGCGCCAGCCGACGTCGGCGAAGCGTTCGGCGAGCAGCCGCTGCTGTGCGGTCCGGTCCCGCCGGTCCACGTCGAGTTCCGGCGAGCGGAAGCTGAAGAGCGCGGCGGTCCGGCCGTCGCGGGTGGGGCGGGTGCCGACCACCCGGCCGCCGGGCGCGTTGTGCAGCAGGAACCAGCCGGTCGCGTCCCGGTGCGGGGTGGAGAAGTAGGCCAGGTACGCGCCGAGCGGCCGGACGTACGCCGACTCGGGGCCGAAGGCGAGCGCCCGGGTGCGGGAGTGCGAGCCGTCCGCGCCGACCACCAGGTCGACGGTGCGCGGGGCGGAGTGGGCGAAGGTGAGCCGCACCCCGTCCCCGGTCTGCGCCAGCGTCTCGATCGAGTCGTCGAAGAGGTACTCGACGTCGTCCCGGGTCGCCTCGTACAGCAGCCGGGCCAGGTCGCCGCGCTCGATCTCGAGGTCGGCGACGATGCCCTCCCCGCCGAAGGCGTGCACCGGCAGCCGGGCGCGCACCTCGCCCCGCTCGTCCACGTACGCCATGCCCTTCTCCCGGAGGGCCTCGGCGCGGACCCGGGCGGTCAGGCCCATCCGGTCGACCACCTCGCGGGCGGTCCCCCGCACGTCGACCGCCTGGCCGCCGGGTCGTAGCCCGGGGGCGCGTTCCACCACGGTCACAGCGAAGCCGTGCCGGCGCAGCCAGAAGGCGAGGGCGGGGCCGGCCACGCCGGCGCCGGAGATGAGCACGGTCCTGTCGTTCATGATGGTCTCCCGAGTTCGCGCGTACACCGTCCATCCGGTGCCGGGAGGACGCTAAGGTCCGGCGTGCCCCGGGCGCTGCCGGCGACCTAGTACGCTGCCCGGTCCGGCCAGCCCGGCGGCCCCGGTGTACTAGTACGCTCCGCAGCGGAGGTGGTCGGGATGTCGCAGCGCGGTCAGGGTCCGGAGCCGCCGTACCGGCGGATCGCCGCGGAGATCCGCCGCCGGATCGACCTGGGCGAGCTGCGGCCCGGCGACCGGGTGCCCTCGGCCCGGCAGCTCACCCGCGAGCATGGCGTGGCCATCGCCACCGCGACCCGGGTGCTCGCCCTGCTCCGCGCCGAGGGGCTGGTGCTGACCCGTCCGGGCGCCGGCACCGTGGTCGCCGAGCCACGGCGGGAGTCGGCGCGGCCGGAGCCGGAGCTGAGCCGGGAGCGGGCGCTGCGCACCGCGGTCGCGCTGGCGGACTCCGGCGGCCTGGCCGCGGTGTCCATGCGGCAGATCGCCGCCGAGCTGGGCGTGGCCACCATGTCGCTCTACCGGCACGTGCGCGGCCGGGACGAGCTGATCCTGGCGATGGCCGACGCGGTGCTGGCCGACGCCCCGCTGCCGGCCACCGAGCCGGTCGGGTGGCGCGCCCGGCTGGACCTGCTCGCCCGGGCGCAGTGGGCCGTCTACCGGCGGCACCGCTGGGCGCCGCACGTCATCTCGATCGCCCGGCCGCAGCCGCTGCCGCACGGCATGGCGCACACCGACCGGGCCCTGCGGGCCACCGCCGGCCTCGGCCTGGACCGGCAGGTGCGCTGGCACGTGGCGATCACCCTGATGGCCTACGTGAAGGGCATCGCCACGAACCTGGAGATGGGCGCGCAGGCGGTGCAGGACACCGGCCTCACCCACGATCAGTGGGTCGACCGGCAGCAGGCCACCTTCCAGCAGATGATGGCCGGCGGCGGGCTGGCCACGATGGACGCCCTGACCGCCGGCGGCGTCGACGTGGACCTGGAGACCGTCTTCGACTTCGGCCTGCGCCGGCTGCTCGACGGCATCGCCGCGCTGATCGAGGGCGGGCCCGGCCCGGAGGTCAGTCCGGGAACGTGACCACCCAGCGGGCGCCCTCGCCGCGGGCCAGCCGGTCCAGCGCCGCGGGCGCCTCGGCCAGCGGGAGGGTGCCGCTGACCAGCGGCGCCAGGTCCAGGCTGCCGTCGGCCAGCGCGCCGGCCAGCTCCGGCACCTCCCGGTCCGGGTCGGACGAGCCGTAGACCGAGGAGCGCAGGGTGCGGGCCGAGTGGAAGATGTCCAACGCCGACAGGCTGAGCAGGTCGTCCCTGGCGCCCATGCCGACCACGGTGACCGCTCCCCCGCGCCGGGTGCAGCGCCAGGCGGCCCGGATGGTGACGGACCGGCCGACGCACTCGAAGGCGTGGTCGACGCCCCGACCCTCGGTGCGCGCCCGCACCTCCTTGGCCAGGGTGTCGTCGGAGCGGAGGAAGTCGGTGGCCCCGGCGGCGAGGGCGAGGTCCCGCTTGGCCTCGGCCACGTCGACGGCGAGAATCGGGCCCGCGCCGGCCCGCCGGGCGGCGGTGAGCACGGCGAGGCCGACCCCGCCCAGGCCGATCACCGCGACCGACTCGCCGGGGGCGACCCGGGCGGTGTTGCGGACCGCGCCGGTGCCGGTGAGCACCGCGCAGCCGAGCAGCGCGGCCTGCTCCGGCGGCAGGCCGGCGGGAACCGCGATGGCGGCCCGCTCGGGCACCACCACCTCCTCGGCGAGCGCGCCGAGACCCAGGGTGACCTGGAGCGGGCCGCCGTCGGCGGTCTCCCCACGGGGCACCGAGGGCCCGGTGTTGGCGGTGCAGAGCCAGGGCTCGCCGTGCCGGCAGTGCCAGCAGGCGCGGCAGGCGGGCGCCCAGTTGAGCACCACGGGCGTGCCGACGGCCAGCCGGGTGCCGGGGCCGGCCTCGGCCACCACGCCGGTCGCCTCGTGCCCCAGCACCAGCGGGTACGCGGGCGTCACGGTGCCGTCCACCATGGCCAGGTCGGAGTGGCAGATGCCGGCGGCCCGGATCCGGACCCGCATCTCGCCGGGGCCGGGGTCGGGCAGGCGTACCTCCTCGACGGCCGGGGTGGCGCCCCGGCCGCGGACCACGAGCGCTCTCACCGCTGGATCGCCTTCAGCTCGGTGAACTCCTCGACGCCGTAGCCGCCCAGTTCGCGGCCGAGGCCGGACTGCTTGTAGCCGCCGAACGGGGCGAGCGGGTTGAACGCGCCGCCGTTGACGTCCACCTGGCCGGTACGCAGCCGCCGGGCCACGGCGAGCGCCGCCTCCTCGTCGGCGGACCAGACCGCGCCGGCCAGCCCGTACCGGGAGTTGTTGGCGATGGCGACCGCCTCGTCGGTGTCGGCGAACGGGATGACCGCGAGCACCGGGCCGAAGACCTCCTCCTGGGCGAGGGCGCTGTCCGGGTGCACGTCGGCGAGGACGGTGGGGGCGACGAAGTGCCCGCGCGGCGGCAGCGGCGCGTCCGGGCCGCCGGCGACGAGCCGGGCGCCGTCGGCGAGGGCCCGGTCGACGTGCCCGCGGACCCGCTCGGCCTGGGTGGCGGAGACCAGCGGGCCGAGCCGGGTGGCCGGGTCGAACGGGTCGCCCAGCCGGTAGCCGGCGACGGCCGCCGCGACCAGGTCCAGCGCCTCGGCGTAGCGGTCGCGGTGGACCAGCATCCGGGTCCAGGCGGTGCAGGTCTGGCCCGAGTTGAGCAGCGCGTTGCCGACGCCGACCTTGACGGCGGTGAGCAGGTCGGCGTCGGCGAGGATCACGTTGGCCGACTTGCCGCCGAGTTCCAGGGCGACCCGGGCGATCCGGTCGGCGGCCAGGTGGGCGATCCGCCGGCCGGTGGCCGTGGAGCCGGTGAACGAGACCAGGTCGACGTCGGGGTGGGCGGCGAGCGCCTCGCCGACCACCGGCCCGGTGCCGGGCACCAGGTTGACCACCCCGGGCGGCAGCCCGGCCTCGGTGACCGCGTCGAAGAGCAGGTACGCGGTGAGCGGGGTCAGCTCGCTGGGCTTGAGCACCACCGTGCAGCCGGCGGCCAGGGCCGGGGCCACCTTGGCGACCACCTGGTGCAGCGGGTAGTTCCACGGGGTGATCGCGCCGACCACACCCACCGGCTCGCGGACCACGAGGGAGTTGCCGACGGTCCGCTCGGCCGGCGGGCTCGCGGCCAGGTCGACCATGGTGCGCAGCACGGTGAGCGGCAGGCCGGCCTGCACCCGGGTGGCGAGCTTGAGCGGGGTGCCCAGTTCGAGGGCCACGGTGCGGGCGATCTCGTCGGCCCGGGCGGCGAGCGCGGCGTGCAGCCGGTCGAGGTGGGCGGCCCGCTCGGCCGGGGCGGTGGCGGCCCAGCCGGGGAAGGCAGCCCGGGCGGCGGCGACGGCCCGGTCCACGTCGGCTGCGGTCCCGGCGGGGACCTGCCCGACGATCTCCCCGGTGGCCGGGTTCTCGACCGGAATCGTCTCGCCGTCCGCCGGGTCGACCCAGTCCCCGGCGACGTGCAGATGGCGGCGGACCAGCAGGGCGGGGGGCGCGTCGGCGAGATCCATGTCGTCCTTCCCGGGCGGAAACTAGCGCTGGAAGTTTTGACGCTACTCCGGACCCGTGGCCGGTTCCAGGGGGGTGACCGTCCGGGCGTACTCGGCCGCCAGGCCGTGCAGCAACGCGTCGAGGCCGAGGGTGAACGCGCCCTCGTCGACGCTGCGCTGGTGGCCGCGCAGCCGATGGGCCTGCTTGAGGTGCGGATGGGCCGCATACAACTCGGGGTCCTCGACGAAGCCGCGGGCGAACGAGCCGAGCGCCGAGCCGGCCACGAAGTAGCGCAGCGCGGCGCCGATGTGGGTGGCCCGGGCCGGCGGCCAGCCCGCCCGCACCAGGGCGCCGTAGACGGCGTCGGCCATGGCCAGCGCGGCCGGTCGCCGGCCCGGCCCCTGCGCCAGGTAGGGAACGATGTTCGGGTGCGCGGCCAGCGCCGCCCGATAGGACCGGGCCCAGCGGCGCAGCGCCTCGACCCAGTCGTGGCGGTCGAAGACGCTGACGTCGACGGTCGCCGTGACGCTGTCGGCCACCGCGTCGAGGATCTCGTCCTTGGTGGCGAAGTGGTTGTAGAGCGAGGGGCCCTGCACGCCGAGCGCGGCGGCCAGCCGCCGGGTGGAGAGCGCGCCGAGCCCGTCGGCGTCGATCAGCGCGAGCGCGGTCTCGACGATCCGGTCCCGGTTGAGCAGGGCCTGGCGGGGACGCGGCATGTCAGGCCACCCGCGCCGGGCCGAGGCCGCCGCCGCGCGCCCGGTCGAATCCCGCCACGCCGCCTCCCCCCGTTGGAAACACCTGCTCACGCACCCTAACCGGGGCACCGCCGCCAAACCTCACCGCGACGGTCGGAGGAGGGGTCTGGACGGATGAAAACTTACACCGCTAGTTTAAGGGCGACCGCCGCCGCCCGCGGCGATCTCCAAGGGCGGAGTCGTCACCGACTCCGCCATCCACTGCCACGCCGAAACGAGGGAGCATCGTGGACTTCGCACTGTCCGACGAGGAACGGGCCGTCCGGGACACCGTGCGCGCCTTCGTCACCCGCGAGGTGCTGCCGCTGGAGCAGGAGGTGCTGCGCCGCGAGCGCGCCCACCAGCCTGGCCTGGACCGCTCCGAGCTGCGCGAGTTGCAGCTCAAGGCGAAGAAGTTCGGCTTCTGGGGCCTGGCCACCCCCGAGGAGTACGGCGGGATGGACCTGCCCGCGGTGCTCCAGTCGCTGATCTGGACCGAGCTGGGCCGCTCGTTCGTGCCGTTCCGCTTCGGCGGCGAGGCGGACAACATCCTGTTCCACGCCACCGACGAGCAGAAGCGCGAGTTCCTCCTCCCCACCATCGAGGGGGAACGGATCTCCTGCTTCGCGATCACCGAGCCGGGCGCCGGCTCGGACGCCGCGAACATCAAGCTGCGCGCCCGCCGCGACGGCGACGACTGGGTCCTCGACGGCGAGAAGACGTTCATCACCAACGGCAACGACGCCGACTTCGCCATCGTGGTGGCGGTGACCGACCCGGAGAAGGGCGCCCGCAACGGCGGCGCGACCGCGTTCCTGGTGGACCGGGCGATGGGCTGGCGGTCGGAGTTCATCCAGACCATGGGCGAGGGCGGGCCGGCGTCGCTGATCTTCGACGGCGTCCGCGTGCCGCACCGCAACATCCTCGGGGAGATCGGCCAGGGCTTCACGCTCGGCATGGAGTGGATCGGGAAGGGCCGCTACACCATCCCCTCGCATGCCATCGGCATCGCCGAGCGGGCCCTGCAGATGGCGATCGACCACGCCAACACCCGGGAGACCTTCGGCGCGAAGATCGGCACCAACCAGGCGATCCAGTGGATGATCGCCGACTCGGAGACCGAGCTGGAGGCGGCCCGCTGGCTGGTGCTGCGCTCGGCGTGGACGGTCGACCAGGGCCTGGACCCGCGGCACGCCTCGTCGATGGGCAAGCTCTACGGCGCCGGCATGGTCAACCGGGTGGTCGACCGGGTCCTCCAGATCCACGGCGGCATGGGCTACACCCGGGAACTGCCGATCGAGCGCTGGTACCGGCAGGTGCGGCTGTACCGGATCTTCGAGGGCACCGACGAGATGCAGCGGCTGATCATCTCCCGCGACCTGCTGCGCGGCTACACGAAGATCGGCGGCCACCTGGCCTGAGTCCCGGGGGTGCGCCCGCCCGGTCCCGGGGCGGGCGCGCCCCTGCTCAGCCGGCCAGCGCCGCCACGGCCCGGTCGACGTCGTCCTCCGTGGTGTAGAGGTGGAACGAGGCGCGGACCCGTCCGGCGCGGACCGCCGCGCGCACCCCGGCCCGGGCCAGCTTCTCCTGCGCGTCCGGCACCTCGACGGCGACGATCGCGCTGTCGCCGGGGGGCCGGCCGAGTCCGGCCAGGAACCGGTTGGCCAGCGCCACGTCGTGGGCGTGCACGGCGGGCAACCCGATCTCGGCGAGCAGCTCCAGGGCGGGCGCCGCGCCGACGTAGCTGAACCAGGCCGGCGAGATGTCGAACCGCCGGGCGTCCTCGGCCAGCCGCAGCGGCGGGCCGTAGTAGGACGACTGGGGATCCCGGCCCGCGTACCAGCCGGCCGCGTCGGGACGCAGCCGCTCGCGCAGCGCCGGGGCCAGGTAGGCGAACGCCGCGCCGCGCGGGGCCATCAACCACTTGTACGCCGCCACCGCGACCACGTCGGCCAGCGCGGCGTCGAAGGGCAGCCAGCCCGCGGCCTGCGTGGCGTCTACCGCGACGAGGGCGCCGTGCGCCCGGGCCGCCGCGACGATCGTCTCGTACGGGGCGACGGTGCCGTCCGAGGACTGCACGAGGCTGAAGGCGACCAGGTCGGTGTCGGCGTCGATCGCGTCGACCAGACCGGCCAGCGGCACGGTGCGGACCCGCACGCCCCGCTCCTCCTGCACCAGCCAGGGAAAGAGGTTGGAGGTGAACTCCACCTCCGGGACGACCACCGTGGCGCCCGCCGGCAGCGCGGCGGCCACCGGGGCGAGCAGCTGCGAGGCCGTGCTGCCGATCGCCACGTCCGCCGGGGCCACCCCGACCAGCCGGGCGAACGCGGCGCGGGCCCGGCCGACCGACTCGCCCCAGCCCTCGAAGGAGACCCGTCCTGCCCGCCAGTCGGCGAGCACGTCCTGCACCGCCGCCCAGGCCGGGTCGGGCGGCAGCCCGTAGGTGGCGGTGTTCAGCCAGCCGGCCTCCGGCTGCCACAGCTTCTGCGCCTGTTCCAGGTCCATGCCACCGACGCTAACGATCATCATCGGCGACCGGGACGAGGCCCAGGCCGTGCTCAGCGGGCAGCGCCCGTTCGACGAGGCGACCATGCTGGACGAGGACGAGCCGCCGGCCGGCGG
>NZ_JBEXLR010000090.1:0-27587 GCF_040610095.1 Micromonospora sp. NPDC004540 | reverse complement strand
ACGCCGGAGATCGAGACGGTGCCGCCGCGCCGGACCGCCTTGAGCGCGGCGTGCAGCACCTCGAGCCGGTAGACGGTCAGCGCTGGTGGCGGGGCAACGCCGCCTGCGACTGCCCAGCAGCGACCGCCGGCGCCTCCCGGGCGATCCGCTCCATCGTCCGCGCCAACTGCTCGCTGCCGTCGTCGAGGTGCCGGGCCGCCGCCTGCATGTGCGAAATCATCATCTCGCCGAAGATCCGCAGCGCCTCCCGGGTGGCCACCGAGTCGTCGAAGTTCACCCCGGCGGTGTTGCGGTACTCCGTCACCGCCCGCTCGGCCTCCTGCTTCGCCTCCTCCGCCGCGGCCCGCATGTAGCTCTCGTACTGCATCCGGGCGTACTCGGCGACCCGGCGGGCGTAGTCGTGGGCCTGCGCGATGATCTGCTCGGCCTCCCGCTGCGCCGCCGACAGCAGGTTCACCTCCTTCGCCGCGGGCACCGCCGCCGCGTTGTCGGCGCTCGGGATCACCCCGTGCCGGTGCAGCTCCAGATGGTCGTTGAGCCGCTCGTTCTCCGCCCGCAGGTTCGCCAGCTGGGTGGCCAGCAGGTCCAGCTCGTCGGCCACCTGCATCCGGAACCGGTCCACATCGGCGTGGTCGTAGCCGCGGCGGGTGAACGACGCCGACCCGAACTCCCACCGGCGCACCCGGTCCGCGGTGAGGCGCACCTGCACCCCACCGGTCACCTGACCCGCCTCGTACCTACTGATCGGGGTCGCGCTCACCGGGCCTCCTCCGTTCGCGACTGCGGGGCTCGCAACACCGGCTCACTCCTCGCGCTCACCGGGCACCTCCGGAATCGTCAGGGGCGGTCGCGGTCCGCCACGCGGGCCCGTACCAGTGCTTGCCGAAACCCTCGTGATGCAGCTGGCCCGGCTGGTAGCCGGCCGCGGTCAGCGCCGCCACCGAATGACTCACCATCTCGTCGGAGCCGCACACGTACACGTGCCGGGACCGCCAGTCCCCGTCGGCGAGGACCTGGTCGGCCACCTGCACGAACTCACCCGGCCGGGTCGGGTCCGACCCCGCCACGTACGTCACCCGCAGCCACGGGTACGAGGCGGCGAACTTGTCGATCGCCTCACTGTCGTAGAACTCCAGCCGGGACCGGGCCCCCACGTACAGGTCCACCCGGCGGCCCGCACCCTCCGCGGCGACCTGCTCCAACAGGGACTTCACCGGCGCCCAGCCGGTGCCACCGGCCAGCAGCAGCAGATCCGACGACCCGGCCGGCCACAACGTCAACCGGTCACCCACCGGCGCGGCAAGGTGCAGCTGGTCCCCCACCGCGCACCCGTACACCAGGCGCGACGACACCGCGCCACCCGGCGCGGCTCGCACGTGCAGCTCCAACGTCCCGTCCGGGCGGGGCGCGTTCGCCGGGGAGTAGTACCGCCACGACCGCACCGCCGGGTGGGACACCCCGATCGACTGGCCCGGGGTGAACGGCAGCAGGTACTGCGGCCGCACCGTCAGCACCGCCACGTCGAACGTGCGCCGTTCGTGCCCGAGGATCTCCGCCACGTACCACGGCGGGGACTTCGCCTCCGCCGCCTGCGCCGCGTCCATCATCACCTGCGCGACCAACCCGTACGCCGCCGCCCAGTCGGCCGCCAACTCGTCGGTCCACGCCTCGCCGGAGAAGTGCCGCAGCGTCGCCAGCAGCGCCTCACCGACCGCCGGGTAGTGCTCGGCGCGCACCGCGAACTTGCGGTGATCCGCGCCGAGGTCCTGGAGGAACCCGACCAGCCGGTCCACCTGATCCACGTGGGACACGATGTGCCCCAGCGCGTTCACGAGGCGGTCCCGCTGCCCGGCCATGTTCGTGGGGAACATCTGCCGGGTCTCCGGGTGCGCCAGGAACAGCGTGGAATAGAAGTAGAGCGGCACCTGGTCGCCGTGCGCGGCCACCAGTGACCAGCTCTGCTTGAGCCGTGCCGCGTCCACGCTCAGGCGTTCCCCGTCGACACGACCTGGCCCTGGACCTGGCCCAGCACGACGTGCACGTCGGCGATCACGTCCGCCGGCACGCCCAGCTCCACCAGCGTCGCGGTCAGGTGCTCGCCGACCTTCACGTAGTGCGCCACCGGGATGTTCAGCGGCTGGTGCGCCTCGGCCAGCCCCCGACCGGTGTACTCGTTCGGGCCGCCCAGCACCACCGCCAGCATCAGCGCCAGGTGCCGCCGCTGCTCGGGCATGTTCACCTCGGTGAAGTAGCCGGCCAGGTCCTGGTCGGCCAGCACCTTGTCGTAGAACAGGTCCACGGCGGCCTTCACCGCGGCGGCGCCACCGATGCGCTCGTAATGGGAGATCGGGGTGGTCTCTTCGGTCACCGTCATGGTGGTTCCTTCCAGAGGGGGCACGCGGGCAGCGCCGCGGAGGGGCAACCGGCAGCCCACGCGCGCCGCACCGGCTCCACCGAACGGCCACGCGCAAGCGGCCGTGTCGGACCATAGCGTGCCCGCCGGAACGGTTCACCCCTGCCCTATCCGATTCCCGACAACCGTCGATCACGGACAGTCAACTTCGCCGTCGAACAGCTCGCGCCCCGCGACCACACCGCCACTCTGGGTGGACGCCGTTCCACGCCCCAACCCGGACGGTCCCTTTCGGACACCACCGGCCGACGCTCCACCAGGCCCGCGTATCCGCACGTCACGACCGCCCCACCCGACCGGCGGCCACCACGACCGCGAGCCGGACCCCGCCCGACCGGCCGGCCGACACGCCCCGTGAACAAAAAACGGACCGCGCCATGCCCGTTTTGGGCGTGGCGCGGTCTCCCGAAACGACGACCGGGCCGCTCAGCCCGCCCGGCGGCGCGCCCGCCGCGCCGCCAACTCGTCACCCACCGACTCGGACTCGGACTCCGACTCCACCGGCGGGGCGGCCGGCTCCGGCTGCCCACCCACCGGCTCCGCCGGCAGATGCGACAGCGAACCCTGGATCTCCTTGAACGCGCCGCCGATCGCGATGCCGAACACCCCCTGGCCGCCCTGCAACAGGTCGACGACCTCCTCCGGCGACCGGCACTCGTACACGGTCGTCCCGTCCGAGATCAACGTGATGCCCGCCAGATCCTCCACACCACGCGACCGCAACGCGTCGATCGCCTTGCGGATGTTCTGCAACGACACCCCGGCGTCCAACAGCCGCTTCACGACCTTCAACACCACCAGGTCGCGGAAGGAGTACAACCTCGACGTCCCCGACCCCGAGGCATCCCGCACGCTCGGCACCACCAGACCCGTGCGGGCCCAGTAATCCAACTGCCGGTAGCTGATGCCCACCGCGTGACACGCGGTCACACCCCGGTAGCCCACCTCACCGTCAACGACCGGATCGGGCTGCTGCTCCGTACTCGGACCAGGATCTCGCGGCTCGTGCATCCGGACAACCTCCCCGCCCGTGCGGTGACACGTCGTCTCCCCGTACGTGCACCCCTCGACACCGCAACCCTAGCGCCGGCGCCCGGAGTTCATCCGCAGGAGACACCACGACACGCCGCACCGCCGCCCGGAAGATCACTGACGGCGGCCCGCCGTCACCCACCGTGACAACTGCCGCCGCGTCATCACCGGCCCACCGGCCGGCACCTCAACCCGCGAAGTCCTCCGGACGCACCTGCTCCAGGAACTCCCGGAACTTCTCCACCTCGTCCTCCTGCTCGTCCGGGATCACGATCCCCGCCTCGGAGAGGACCTGCTCGGCGCAACGAATCGGAGCCCCGACCCGCAACGCCAACGCGATGGAATCGCTCGGCCGCGCCGACACCCGAACGCCGTCACCGATCAACAGATCGGCGTAGAAGACGTTCTCCTTCAACTCGGTGATCTCCACCGCCCGCAACGGCGCCTGCAACGCCGCCAGCACGTCCCGCAGCAGATCGTGCGTCAACGGACGCGCCGGCTTGACCCCCTGCTGCTCGTAGGCGATCGCCGTCGCCTCGACCGCGCCGATCCAGATCGGCAGATAGCGGTCCCCCTCGACCTCCCGCAGCAGGACGATCGGCTGGTTGCTGGGCAGCTCCACCCGAACTCCGACCACGCTCAGCTCGCGCACCGCCGCCTCCGTGTCGTTGTCACCTATGCCCGCGCACCGCGCCCTTCCCTGCACGGTACACGGACCGCGACACGGGAGTCCCATGCGCTACGTGCACCACGCCTCGCCGGAAGGGGTTACCCCGGCAAGCCTACGACACGCTTCCCGGCGCAGATCTTTCCGCGCCCCACCCACGACGAAGGCCGGGCGCCCCCACGACACCCGGCCCCGCACACCTCACCGACCCAACGTCGACCGCAGCCCCACCCGCACCAACGCCGCGTGCAACTGCTGCGACAACGCCACCAGCTCCCGCGCCGTCTCCGCCGCCCGGGCCCGCGCCGCCGGATCCGACTGCCGCGCCAACGGCGCCACCAACTGCGCGAACAGACCGACCTCCCGATCCGCCGCCGTCCGGTACGCCCGCAGGTGCCGCGGCTCCAACCCGTACGCCGCCAGCCCCGCCACCGCCCGCGCGATGATCAACGCATCCGCGTCGTACCAGCCCGGCGGATCCGACACCAGCACACCGAGCCGTTCCAACTCGGCCAACGTCGACTCGTCGATCCCGCTCCGGGAGATCAGCTCCGCCCGCCCCAGCCGCACCTCCGACGACTCGGCGGACTCCGCCACCTCCCGACCCGGCACCTCACCACCCGGACCGACCGCCACCAGATTCGGCCGCTGCCGCCCCGGCACCGCACCCGAGGAGTCCCACTCCGCCAACTGGTCCCGGATCACCCGCAACGGCAGGTACTGATCCCGCTGCGCGGTCAGCACGAACCGCAACCGCGCCACATCGTCCCAGCTGTACTTCCGGTACCCCGCCGGCGTCCGCTCCGGCTCCACCAGGCCCTCGGCCTCCAGGAACCGCAACTTCGAGATCGTGACGTCCGGAAACTCCACCCGCAACTGCGCCAACACCTCGCCGATGCTCATCAGCGGAGTCCCACGCGCCTCCCCGGGCGACGTCGAAGCCGCAGGCCCGTTCACCCCCGGCCGGCCTCCTCCTCCGGACGCGGACCGGCGATGAACACCACCCGGAACTTGCCGATCTGCACCTCGTCGCCGTTGCTCAGCGTCGCCGCCTCGACCCGCTCCCGGTTCACGTACGTGCCGTTCAGGCTGCCCACGTCCCGCACCGTGAACGTGCCACCGTCCCGGTGGAACTCGGCGTGCCGCCGTGACACCGTCACGTCGTCGAGGAAGATGTCACTGTCCGGGTGCCGGCCGCTCGTCGTCACATCGTGGTCCAACAGGAACCGGGCGCCCGCGTTCGGACCCCGGCGAACAACCAGCAGAGCCATCCCCGGCGGCAACGAACCGGACATCCGGCTCGGCACCACATCGGTGTCCGGGCCCTCCAGCACTTCGTCGAGCGAACCGAGATTGAGCGTCGAAGTGACGTCGAGTGGGGGGAACTCGTCGTCTGGGCGCGTCATGGGGACCACCTCACGGATCTGTTTCGGTCGGCGTCGGGTAATGGCGGGAATGGCCGCCGGGCAGACACACACCCGGCGGCTGGCTCCCCGTGCCCGGGAAGGCGCATTCCGCAACGCTCAAACTATTGGTTCTCGGTCAACTGGGCGAGCCTAGCCAGCGCCGAAAAACAGGGCAACCGGACGCGCGGAGACGACCCCGCCGCCCGGCACGGACGAACTCAGCTCTCGGTGAGTTCGCGGTACGCACCAGCGGTCAACAAACCCTCGACCGCCGCCGGATCATCCGGAGTGATCTCCACCAACCACCCCGCACCGTACGGATCCGTGTTGATCACCTCAGGGGTGTCGGCCAACGCCTCGTTGCGCGCCGCCACCGTGCCGCTCAACGGCGCGTAGATCTCCGACACGCTCTTCGTCGACTCGATCTCGCCCAGCGACTCACCCGCCGCCACCACCGCGCCCTCGTCCGGCAACTGGACGAACACGATGTCACCCAGGGCATCCTGCGCGAAGTGCGTGATACCGACCCGGACGGCAGCGCCGTCCCCACCAGCCACCCACTCGTGCTCGGCGGTGTACCGCAGATCCTCAGGAATCACCAGCTGCGTCCTTCGTCATCGGTGCACCGGGGGGAAACCGGCGCGGCCGCGGCCGGTCAGGAGACCGGCCGGGCGTGTTCCAGCTTGATCGGCGCGTGCAGCTGCGAAACCTCCACAGCCTCACTGTCATCCGGCGTCACGTTACCGCCGGCCTCCTCCACCGATGCGACCACCCCGCCGGGAATGTTCAACGCCGTACGCAGCGTCGCCGCATCACCGATCACCGAGATCACGTACGGGCCGGTCAACCGCCGCCCGTCCACCACCAGGCCACCACCCGGCCCGTCCACGAAATACGTCGACGCGATGATCCGCACCGCCGTGCCGTCCGCGCCCGCGATCTGCATCGCCTCCGCGCCCGCACCCCGCAACTCCTGCACCGCGTCCAGGATCCGCGCCGCCTCGACAGCCTTGTCCGGACCCTCGAACCGCACCGACAGGCCCGGCCCCACCGCCGGCAACGTGCCCGCCAGGATGCCCAGCTCGTCCGCCCGCCGCGTCGCCTCCTCCAGCGCCGCCTGCCGGCCCTGCTCACCCGAACGCAGCTGCCGCTGGCTCTCCTCCAGCGCCTCAATGTCCTGCCGCAGTCGCCGCTCCCGCGAATCCAGATCCGACGAGATCCGGACCAGGTCCTCCTCCCGCGTCGCCGCAAGGGTCGGATCGGTCGACGTCGTCTTCAGCTGCACCACCAGGGTGAACCCCAGCAACGCCAGCAACACCGCGATCATCGCGCCCGCCGACGTCAACCGCCGCGACACCGGCACCGGCTTCGCCTCGACCTCGGCCGCGGACGCCCCCGGCTCCTCGGCCGGCGCCGGCACGTCCTCCTGCTCGACCGGCCCGGCCGGCGCCAACGGGCTCAACTCGTCCGGATCGGGCGCGTCCGGGCGCGGATCCGGCTCACCGGCCGGCCCCGCCGGCCGCTGCGGCTCCGCCGGCTGCGGCCAACCTGTGCCCGTCTCCTTGTGCTCTTCGCTCATCGCCACAAACCTACGCCCGGAACAGGTGCCGGCGGATCGCCGCCACGTTTCCGAAGATGCGCACCCCGAGCACGACCACCACACCGGTGGACAACTGACCGCCCACCCCCAACTGGTCACCCAGGTACACGATCAGACCCGCCACCAGCACGTTCGAGATGAACGACACCACGAACTGCTTGTCGTCGAAGATCCGGTCCAGCTTCGCCCGCACCCCGCCGAACACGGCGTCGAGCGCCGCCACCACGGCGATCGGCAGGTACGGCTGCAACGCCGCGGGCACCGTGGGATCCAGATACACCCCGAGCACCACACCGGCGAGCAACGCCAGCACCGCGATCATCGGCCACCTCCGGAGGGGCTGGAAGAGGTCCCCGGACCGGACGGCCCGGGACTTGTCGAACCGGCGACACCCGAACCCGACGGGCTCGGACTCACCGAAGGCTCGGCGTAGCGTAGCCGTGGCTCCGGAGCCGCCGGCAGGGTGAGCCTGTCCGCGTCCTTCACCCCGAACGACAACCCGTTCGTCCGGGCCACATAGCGCATCAGCGCCGCCGCCTCACTGTCGTCGAACCGATCCCGCATCGACCCCGGCCCGATCGCCGCCACCTCGTAAGGACCCGTCACCGGCCGGTAGTCCACCAGGATCGCCTCTCCCGCCTGGCGGATCGTCGACGTCGCCGTCAACCGCTGCCCGTTGATGGCCACCGCCTCCGCGCCCGCCGCCCACAGCGCGTTCGCCACCTTCTGCAGGTCGGAGTACAACACCCGCGACGGCCCCGCGTTCGCACCGGTCACCGCGTCCTGATCCCGCGGCGCGTCCGCCAGGCGCACCACCACCCCGTCACCGCGCACCCGGCCCAGGCCCGTGCCCGCCTCCAGGTTGCGCAGCCGCGACGCCTGCGACCCGCTCAACGCCGCGTCGCGCTGCCGGCTGACCTCCTCGCGCAGCTGATCCGCCCGCGCGGTCAACCGGTCGGTCTCCGCCTCGCGCTGCTTGATCTCGGCGACCAGCCCGGCCCGCGCCTTCGCCCGGCCCGGCTCCTCCGCCACCGTCTCCCGGTAGGCCACCGCGAACAGGAACCCGATCACCAGCAGAACCACCACGCTCACCGGCCGGGCCAGCACCCGCCGCAGCCGCGACGGCGGCACCGACGCCCGCCGGGCCGCCGCGTCGGCGTACCCCGGATCAAGCGGGTTGCGGAACAGTTCGGTCAGGAAGTCCGGCGCGTAGACCCGTGCCGACGGGTCGCGGCCCTTGTCCCGGGGCGGCACCGCGGTCACGCCGCCGCTCCCGCGCGCCGCTGGCGCATCGCCCGGACCAGGCGGCTGGCCTGCACCACGTACATGGCCCCGGCCACCCAGTAGAGCACCAGGCCCCACCAGGCCAGCCCCCAGCCGATCGCGCCGGCCGCGGTGGCCACGCCCGGGGCGGCGGCCGCCAGCAGCAGGATCGGGAACGCGGCCAGCAGCAGGAACGTCGCGGTCTTGCCCACGTAGTGCACCGGCGGCGGGCCGTAGCCGTAGCGGCGCAACACCCCCAGCGACCCGAGCAGCAGCAGCTCGCGGGCCAGCAGCGCGCCGGTGAACTGCCACGGCACCACCTCGCGGGCCGTGAACGCCAGCAGCGTGGCCAGGATGTAGAGCCGGTCGGCGAGCGGGTCGAGCAGCTCGCCCAGCCGGCTGACCTGCTGGAGGCGCCGGGCGATCCAACCGTCCACCCAGTCGCTGGTGCCGCCGATGGCCAGCACGACGATGGCGGCCACGTCGGCCTTGACCACGAGGAACAGGTAGAGGAAGAGCGGCACACCGAGGAGCCGGACGAAGCTGATGAGGTTCGGCAGGGTGAGGACACGGTCCCCCACGACCGCCGCCGCACCGCCGGGAGCCGGGTGCTCCGATGGAGCCGGCCGACGCGACACCGAACCCTCCCTTCGCAGCACGGTCCGGCGGCCGAGTGATCGGCCGCCGCAGGGACGTGCGCGTTGCCGGCCGGTCAGACGCCGGCGCCCTCTGCGATCCCGGGCTGGGACCTCCCCGTCGTGGCCCACGATCGCGTCGATCATGGCCCGTCCAGTTGCGCTGCCACTATATCGGGCTCCCCCGACCCGCCCCGGCCCCGCGCTACGCCGGTGCTCGGCTCGGGCGTTTGTGCGACGCCGCACAACCCGTAAGGCATCCTAGGACACTAGTTGAATGGCGGTCGAGGCGTGGGATGCCGCCGGGGATCGGACGGATCAGGCCGTGCGGGCGGTGGAGTCGGAGGCGGCCGGCGCGGCGTTCATCGACGCGGCCTGGCCGAACGCCATCAGCGCCAGCAGCAGCTCGTGCTGCACCCGGTTGGGCATCCGGTCCAGCACCGCCTGCACCGCCCGGTGCCGCCGCTCCGTCAGCTCGCGCAGCAGGGTCTCCGCCGCGGCCGTGGGGATCAGCCGCACCTCGCGCCGGTCGCGGGGATCGGCCACCCGGCGCAGCAGGCCGACCGCCTCGAGCCGGTCACAGAGCCGGCTCGCCGAGGAGGGCACCACGTCGAGCAGCTCGGCCAGCCGGTTCACGTTGGTGCGGGGATGCGCCATGATCAGCGACAGCACCCGCAACTGGGTCGGCGAGACGCTGACGTTGTGCCGGGAGGTGGCGGAGTCGAGCACACCGATGAGCGCCTCGGCGGCCGCATCGATGGCCGCGGCAAGATTCGGAGGTCGCTCCACCCGCTGTCCCCTGCGATCGTCCCGCTCGTGTTCACTCCGCCGGTCCGTCACCGCCCGCCGGCGTCGGCCGGTGGGCTGGAACCGCGCCAGTCCAGGCAGACGACGACCGCGTCGTCGCGAAGATCCGCGTCGGCATGGTACGCGTGCAGTTCGCGCATCACCGTACCAACTGCCTCGGTCGCCGGTTGCAACCGAGTGGACCGAATCGCGCGCGCCATGGCCCGGTCCCCGTACGGCTCCTGCCCGGCCGGCTCCGCCGCGTAGACGCCGTCGCTGACCACGAAGAGGCGGTCCCCCGGCTCCACGGTGAACTCCTGCACGTCGTAGCGGGTCTCGGCGAACATGCCCAGCGGCAGTTGCTGATCCAGCGTGATCGGGGTGACCGTCCCGCCGCGCAGCCGCAGCACGTGCGGCGAGCCCGCGTCCACGGCCCGCACCACGCCCCGCCGGTTGTCCAGCTCCAACAGCAGCGTGGCCACGTGCCGGCTCCCCCGGTGCTGGTAGAAGATGGTGTCCGAGGCCAGCTCGGCCTGCTCCACCAGGCTGCCCCCGGAGCGCCGCGCGTTGCGCATGGCGTTGACGGTCACCGCGGTGAGCAGCGAGGCGGCCAGGCCGTTGCCGGCGCCGTTGAGCACCGTGACGGTGAGCCGGTCGCCGTCGACCGACCAGTCGAAGTGGTCGCCGCCCACCGTGTACGCCGGTTCGAGCTGCCCGGCCAGCACGAAGTCGCCGTGCGTGACGCTGCGGCCGGGCAGCAGGTCCCACTGCATCTCGGCGGCCATGCTGAGCCGTTCCCGCCGGCGCGCCCGCCGGTAGCGGTCGGTCTCCCGGTCCGCCGCCCGCAGCGCCACCGCCAGGTCGCCCGCGACGTCCCGGGCCGTCGCCACGGTCGCCGCGTCCGGGGCGTCCGGCAACTCGACCATCAGCACGCCGAGCCGCTCCCCCCACGCCGACAGCGGCAGGTAGGCCCGGCACCGGCCGTTCTCGCCGGTGTCCAGCACCGGCTGCTGGCTGCTGAAGCAGCGTTGGGCGACACCCTGGCAGGCGAGGAACCCGCCCTCGGGAAGGTCCGGGTCCAGCACCGGCCATAGTCCGGTGAACCGGTAGTCGGCCACGAACACCTCGGTCCGCGACGCGCCGAGCACCCGGCGGACCGCCGCGTCGGCGGCCTCCACCAACTGGTCGGGGGGCGCGGCGCGCAGGGCGCGCGACACCGCTCCGGACGCGTCCGGCATGCTGTGATCCTCCGATGGCGACTATTGCTACAGGGCAAGCATCATACGGAGGCCCGCCGACACCGGTACGCCCCGGCTCCGACCTGCGGCGCGACGGTGTCGATCGTGGGTGGAGGGACCGGCTCAGTCGGCCGGCTTGACGGCCAGCGCGCCGTAGAAGGCGTCCGGCACCGGCTCCGGGGCGCCCGCCGGCCGCCAGCGCGCCACCGGCACGATGCCGTCCGCCGTCGGCCGCCAGCGGCCCAGCAGCGGCGCGAACCCCGCGGGCGCCCGCATTCGGAACGCCGGCCCCATCATGGCCAGCGCCTCCGGGTACGCGGCGAGTTCCTCACTGTCGAAGTCGATCGCCAGGAAGCTGCCCGGCGCGACCGCCTCGTGCAGCTCGTCGAGGGTGCGGGCGAGGGTCTCGTCGTCCAGGAACGCGGCCAGCCCGAGGAAGACCACCCCGACCGGCCTCCTCCCCCACCCCGGCACGAACCGGTGCAGCTGGGCCGGGTCGACGGTGCCGATGTCGGTGGCGTCGCCGTAGCCGTAGCCGGCCCGGTCGCTGTGGGCGAGCAGGCGCTGGCCCAGCCGGATCGTCACCGGGTCGACGTCGGTGTAGAGCACCGTGGCGTCCGGGGCCACCTCGTGCACGTTGCCCCTGGTGGGCACGCCCGCCCCGAAGACCAGGAAGCCGTCCACCCCGGCGTCGGCGATCGACCGGACCGCCCGGCCGAGGAAGTCGCGCAGTGCGCGGAAGATCGCGGCACAGGGCCCGTACGCGCCCTCGAAGGCGGCGGCCGCGGCCACGTCGACCGGGTAGTGGTGCTCGCCGCCGAGCCAGTAGTCGATCATGCGGGCGGTGCTCGGCTGGTCGGGCTCGGCCATCGACGAGGCTCCCTCTCTCACGCGCTGGTCGCCAGCGTACCCAGGGGTCGGCTCGCGCGGTATCGCCCCGACGACCGCCCGCCGGCCGCGATACTGGCCGCGGGCGGCCGACGGCGAGGAGGTACGGCGTGAACTCGGCGAACGGCGCGGCCGTGGTGGTCGGGGTGGACGGCTCGGAACCGGCAATGGTGGCCGTGCGCCTGGCCGCGCAGGAGGCGGCCCGGCGACACCGGCCGCTGCGGGTGGTGCACGGGTTCATCTGGCCGCTGCTGCGCGTACCCGTGTCGGCACCGCCCGGCGGGCCACCCGGCGGCGGCCTGCGGCACCAGGCCGAGGATCTGGTCGCGGCGGCGGTCGCCGAGGCGGAGTCGGCCGCGCCCGGCCTGCGGGTCTCCGGCGAGATCATCGACGGGGAGGCCGCGGCGGTGCTGCTCGGCGAGTCCCCCACCGCCGCCATGATCGTGCTGGGTGACCGCGGCCTCGGCGGGTTCGCCGCCCTCGTGGTCGGCTCGGTGGCCATCCAGGTCGCCTCCTACGCCGACTGCCCGGTGCTGGTCGCCCGCGGCACGCCACGACCGGCCGGCCCGGTGGTGGTCGGGGTGGACGGCTCGGCGCTGTCCCGCGCCGCGGTCGAGTTCGCCGCCGAAGAGGCCGCGGTCCGCGGCGCCCGGCTGCACGCCGTGCACGCCTACACCCACCCGGCCTCCACCGGGCCAGGCGACATGCAACCCCTGGTGTACGAGGAGGGCCAACTGCGCGGCGAGGAGGACCGGGTGCTGGCCGAGTCGCTCACCGGGCTGGCCGAGCGCCGGCCGGAGGTGCCGGTCACCCGGGCGGTCGCGCACGGTCGGCCGGTCGCGGCGCTCACCGAGGCGTCCCGCGAGGCCCAGCTGCTGGTGGTCGGCCGGCGCGGCCGGGGCGAGCTGTCCGGCCTGCTGCTCGGCTCGGTGAGCCAGGGGGTGCTGCACCACGCCGACTGCCCGGTGGCCGTGGTCCGCGCCGCCGGCTGAACGGTTGGCCCCGCCCCCGGCGGGTAGACGGCACGGACAGCCACAGCGACCGGAGGAGGCAGCGATGCCAGGACCACGGCCGGGCAGCAACGCGTACGACAAGGAGCGGGCGCGCCTGCGGGATCTGATCGAGCAGTCCGGGCGGGCCGCCGACAAGGAGGCGAACCAGGTCGCGAACCGGATCCTCCAGGACGACCGCGGCCAGCGGGGCGTGGTGCGGGGCGAACGGACCTTCGGCCCCAAGGGCGAGCGCGAGCCGGGCGACCCGAAGTGAGGGTGGCCTCCGCGGTCGACGGCGCCATCGCGGGCGCCGTCGGCAGCGCCGCGCTGAACGTCGTCAGCTTCCTGGACATGGCGGTTCGCGGACGCCCGGCGAGCAGCACGCCCGAGCAGACCGCCGGCAGGTTCGCCGACGCCGCGCACGTGGATCTCGGGCCCGAGGAGAAGGCCGCGAACCGGCGTTCCGGCATCGGGCCCGTCATCGGTTACGGCACGGGCGTGGCCGCCGGCGCGCTGTTCGGACTGCTGGCCGCCCGCCGCCGGGTTCCGTTACCGCTGGCCGTGGGACTGCTCGGCGGCGGCGTGATGGCCAGCTCCGACGGCTCGATAGCCGCGCTCGGCATCAGCGACCCGCGCACGTGGCGCAAGGTCGACTGGCTGTCCGACCTGGTGCCGCACCTGGCATATGGAGCGGCGGCCGCAGCCACCTGGCGGAGGCTGCGGCCGCCGTCGCGGCGGGGCTGAGTCAGCCCCGCCGATCGCTCTCGTCCTCGGCCACCGACTGGCCCGCCGGGCCGTACGGCGACACCTGTCCCTTCGGGACCGGCCGTCCGACGTCCGCGTTCGAGGTGCCGCCCTTGCCGTGGGGCCCCCTGCTCCCGGACTGGGGAATGAGTTCCCGGCTGTCCTGGCTGGTCGCGCCCTTGTCGTTGCGGCGCAGTTCCTCCTGCTGCGGCTTGACCACAGGTCTCTCCTTCCGGTGGCAGCGCACGGCGTGGGCCGCGCACCTGGTCTGCGTACCCGCCGCCGCCGGGCGCATTCCGGCCCGCCCGGGGCGTCTGGCCGGGCGCTGGCCGGGTACCCCCACCGGATGCCAGACGATCGGAACGTAGCGCGGGCGCTGCTCGACCGGCAGTCCGCCACCTACGCCGAGGAGGCCGGGATCACCCTGGCCGACCGCCCGGGCCCGCTCTACCAGCTGCTCGTGCTCACCACGCTGCTGAGCACCCGGATCCGGGCGTGCGTAGCGGTCGCCGCGGCACGCGAACTCTTCGCGGCCGGCTATCGCACGCCCGAGTCCATGGAGGCGGCGAGCTGGCAGGACCGGGTCGACGCGCTCGGCCGGGGCCACTACCGGCGCTACGACGAGCGGACCGCGACCATGCTCGGCACCGGGGCCCGGCTGTGCCTGGACCGGTGGCACGGGGACCTGCGCCGGATGCACAAGGAGGCCGACGGCGACCGGAGCGTGCTGCGCCGGCTGCTCACCGAGTTCCCCGGCATCGGCCCGACCGGGGCGGACATCTTCCTCCGCGAGGCGCAGGCGGTCTGGCCGGACGTGCGCCCGTACGCCGACCGGCGGACCCTGGCCGGGGCGCGCCGGCTGGGCCTGCCGGCGAACCCGGGCGGCCTGGCCGGGCTGGTCGGCGAGGCCGACTTCGGCCGGCTGGCGTCGGCCTTGGTGCGGGTCGCGCTCGGCGAGGAGTCGGCCGGCGAGGTCAGCCGGACCGCGGCGGCCCGCTGAGGCGGCCGGGCCTCACTTGGCCGGGCCGGGCTTGGTCAGGTTCCAGGCGAGCGCCGAGGCGAGCAGGGCCAGCAGCACGACGCCGCCGGAGATGCCGTCGCCCTCCCCGCCGCTGCTGCGATGCCCGGTGGAGCCGAAATAGATCACGGCCAGCCCGGCGAGCACGGTGACGAACGTCCGCATTCCTCGGTCCTTCACATTCCGGACGGTACGGCCAGCCGGCACCCGAAAGGCCCGTTTCGCGCGCTTGTCCCCCGGTCGGGGGAATCACTCCGCCCGGCAGCCGGCGGCCGGACCGCGCAGCCGCACCCGGCGGATCGCCCGGCCGGCCACCTCGACCACCTCGACGGTCAGCCCGGGCAGCCGCACCCGCTCGCCCGGGCCGGTCGGCAGCCGGCCCAGCCCGGCCAGGACCAGCCCGGCCACGGTGGTGTACTCCCGGGTCAGCGGGAAGGTCAGCTGCACGCCGGCGTCGGGCAGGTCGTGCAGCGGGAAGTCGCCGGGGAGCAGCAGCGCGCCGTCCGGCTCCCGCACCGCCTCCCGCACGTCCCGGTCGGTCTCGTCGTACAGCTCGCCGACCACCTCCTCGAGCAGGTCCTCCATGGTGACCAGGCCGTCGACGCCGCCGTACTCGTCGATCACCAGGGCGAGCTGCTCGTGGCGCTGGCGCAGGTGCCGCATCGCGTCGGCGACCGGCAGCGTGCCGGGCAGCAGCACCGGCGAGCGGGCGCGCTGCCCGACGTCGGCCCCGTCGGCGTCGACCAGGTCGCGGATGTGCACCACCCCGCGGATGTCGTCCAGCCCGCCGGGGCCGGTCACCGGCGCCCGGGACCGCCCGGTGGCGGCCAGCCGGCGCATCGCCTCGATCGCGGTCAGCTCCGCCGGCAGGAACGTCACGTCGCGGCGGGCCACCAGGATCTCCCGCAGGGTACGGCCGGCGATGTCGAACGCCCCGGACAGGATCTCCCGCTGCTGCGCGGAGAGCCCGCGCTGGCTGACCAGCATCTCGCGCAGCTCCTCCTCGGTCACCTCCTGCCGGTTGGCCCGCGGGTCCCCACCGGCCAGCCGGACCAGCAGGTCGGTGGCCCGACTGAGCAGCCACACCGCCGGGCGGGACAGCCGGGCGAGCACGTCCAGCGGCGCGGCGCTGAGCAGCGCCCAGCGTTCCGCCGACTGCATGGCCAGCCGCTTCGGGGCCAGCTCACCGACGACCAGCGTCACGAAGGTCAGCACCACGGTCACCAGCACCACGGCGACCGGGCGGGCGGCCCGGCCGAGGAAGCCCAGCGGGCCGACCAGCGGCTCCGCCAGCGACACCGCGGCGGCCGCCGAGGCGAGGAACCCGGCCAGGGTGATACCGAGCTGGATGGTGGCCAGGTAGCGGTTCGGCTCCCGGGCCAGCCGGGTGAGCCGCGCCCCGGTCCGCCCCGACCGGCCCAGCCGCCGCAGCTGCCCCTCCCGCAGCGTCACGATCGCCATCTCGCTGCCGGAGAGCGCCGCGTTGATCAGCACCAGGACCAGCACCAGGGCGAGCTGGCCGGCCATCAGTCGGTCTCCAGGTCGTCCAGCGAGATCGCGTGGGTCATCAGCCACCGGGCCAGCGCGGCCATTCCGAACAGCCACAACGGCGCCGACTCGGTGGTGCCGTTCGTGGCGAAGATGGCGAACCGCAGGTCCGGTGCCCGGTACGCCTCGATCCGCCACCGGTGGTTCCTGTCCCGCCAGACCGCCGAAGGGTCCATGGCGTCACCGTAGGTGACCGGGTGCGGCTCCCGGTACCGCTTGGCTCAGCCGCCCGGGACCACGTAGCCGCCGAACACCGAGGCCAGGCCGGCCACCGCGACCGACAGGAGCAGCCCGCCGAGCAGCAGCCAGCCCAGGCCCGCCCAGCCGGAGCGGCGCGGCCGGGCCGCCGGGACGTCGCCCCGCCAGCGTTCCCGGTGCAGCCAGGCGAGCACGCCCAGGCCGAACGGGAGCAGGCCGATCCAGAACCAGAACCAGCGGGTGCCGGCCACCGGCGGCGGCCCGGCCACCAGCATGAGCAGCCAGCCGGCCCCGATGGTCAGGGCCAGCAGTCCGGCCGCGTTGGCGAGCGCGTCGGCCAGGGTGTCGCCGTAGTGGGTGGTGGCGTCCCGGGCGCGCGGGTCGGTCAGCGGGTCGGTGTCGGTCTCCGGATCCTCCACGGGCACGCTCGCCCAGCGGATCTGGCCGTCCGGCCGGGTCCAGACGAGCATCCAGGCACCCTCGCCGTAGCGCGGCTCGGGGCGGCGGCCCCAGGTGGCGCCGGCCTGCCACCCGTCGGCCCGGGCCATGGTGACGACCCGGCCGGCGGCGAGGTCGCGCTCCAGCTCCGCCTCGTCGGCGGCGCGGGGCGCCGACCACCAGGCCAGGGCCGCCCAGACCAGCCAGCACAGCCCCACGGCGAGGGGCAACGCCCGGCGGCGCAGCCACGGCCGGTCCAGGAGCGCGGCACCGCGCGGGTCGATCATGCCGTCACCCTCGCATCCCGGCGCAACACTCAGCCGGGCAGGTGGACCACCTCGCGGGCGTCGTCGGGCAGCCGCCGGGTGGCGCCCCGCCGGTCGAGCAGCTCCAGCAGCGGCACCGCCACCCGGCGGGTGGTGTCGAGGGCCTGCCGGGCGGCGCTGAGCGTGAACGGTTGCGGCAGCCCGGCGAGCACCCGCACCGCGTCGTCCAGGGCGCCGGGCAGCAGCACCACGTTGTCGGCGAGCCGGAGCAGGGCGCCGGCGCGCACCGCCGCCCCGATCTCCCGAGGGCCGAGGCCGAGGTCGGCGAGGCGGTTCGCCTCGGGGGCCTGGAACGGGCGGTCCCCGTAGTCGGCGCGGACCCGGGCCACCGCCCGGGCCACCGGTTCGGGCAACGCGTCGCCCGACGCCGCGGTGACCCGGCCGGCGCGCAGGCGCAGCGGCGGGCGCAGCAGCGCCTCGACCAGCGCCCGGTCGGGCAGGGCGAGGCGGTGCCGCAGCTCGTCGACCGGAACGCCGGCCGCCAGGGGGTGCTCGCGGGCGTACCGGGCGACCTCCTCGGCGAGCCGGCGGCCCAGGTCCCGCCAGTGGTCGGGATCGGCCAGCCAGTCCCCGGCCACCGGGGCGGCGGTGACCGGCACACCCATCCGGGTCAGCTCGCCGGCCCGCAGCAGACGCCGCCGGCGCAGTTCCCCGGCCAGGTCGGGCCGGCCGTCCAGCCCGGCCAGCACGGCGGACCGGGCGGCGGCCGCGCCCCGGCGGCGCAGCGGCGGCGGGTCCACGTCCAGCACGGTCACCCCGCCGGCGACGTGGTGATGATCGGGGTCGCGCAGCAGCGCCCGATCCCCGATCAGCAGCGGCAGCGGGCGGGCCAACCGGAGCCGGACGGTGTCCGGGCCGAGCGGGCGGACCCGGGCGGCCACCGCGGCCGAGCCGACGTGCAGCGTGAGGGTGGCCGGCAGGTCGGCGGCCGGATCACCGGCGAGCCGCACGTCGAGCAGGTCGGTGTGGCGGAACCGGCCCGGGCTGAGCAGGGCGTCGCCGCGGGCCACCCGGTCCCGGGGCACCCCGCGCAGGTTCACCGCCACCCGGGCCACCGCGTCGACCTCGGCGTGGGCGGTGTTCAGCGCGTGCAGGCCGCGGACCCGGACCGGTTCCCCGGTGGCGGCAAGTTCGAGCTGGTCGCCGACGCGCAGCCGGCCACCGCCGAGGGTGCCGGTGACCACGGTGCCGCTGCCCCGGATGGTGAACGAGCGGTCCACCCAGAGCCGGACCGGGGCGTCGCGGGTCGGGTCCGGCAGCCGAGCGACCAGCCGGTCCAGCTCGACCCGCAGCTCGGGCAGGCCGGCGCCGGTGACCGCGCTGACCGGCACCGCCGCCACCTCGCCCAGCGAGGTCGCGGCGATCTCCTTGCGGGCCCGGGCCAGCACCGGCCCCGGGTCGGCCAGGTCCGCGCGGGTCACCGCCAGCAGCCCGTACGACACCCCGAGCGCGTCCAGCGCGGCCAGGTGCTCCGCGGACTGCGGCATCCAGCCCTCGTCGGCGCCGACCACGATCAGCGCGGCCGGCACCGGCCCGACCCCGGCGAGCATGTTCGGCACGAACCGCTCGTGCCCGGGCACGTCGACGAAGGCGATGGTGCCGCCGGAGGGCAGGGTGGTCCAGGCGAAGCCGAGGTCGATGGTCATGCCCCGGCGGCGTTCCTCCGCCCACCGGTCCGGTTCCATCCCGGTCAGCGCCCGCACCAGGGTGGACTTGCCGTGGTCGACGTGCCCGGCGGTGGCCACGACCCACACGGTCAGGCCCCGACCCGCAGGATCGCCGCCCGCACGTCCGGGTCCGCGTCGGCGGGCACGCAGCGCAGGTCGAGCAGGAGCCGGCCGTGCAGCACCCGGCCGAGGATCGGCGGCGCGCCGGTGCGCAGCGGCTCGGCGTACCGCTCGGGCAGGCTCAGCGCCCACGAGTCGAGTTCGAGGCCGGGCGCGCCACCGCCGCCGACCACCGCCGCGCTGGGCACCACCTCGGCCTTGCAGCCGTCCTCGCCGAGCCGGTCGCGGAGCCGTTCGGTGCGGGCCCGCAGCGCGCCCGGCTCGGCGTGCAGCGCCTCCCGGGTCGGGGTGGTCGGCGCGTGCAGGGTGGCGGCGAGCGCGGCCAGGGTCAGCTTGTCGACCCGCAGCGCCCGGGCGAGCGGGTGCCGACGCAGCCGCTCGACCAGGTCCGCCGCGCCGAGCAGCAGGCCGGCCTGCGGCCCGCCGAGCAGCTTGTCGCCGCTGGCGGTGACCAGGTGCGCGCCGGCGCGCAGCGTGGTCGCGGCATCCGGCTCGTCGGGCAGCAGCGGGTCGGGGGCGAGCAGCCCGGAGCCGATGTCGACGACCACGGGCACGCCGAGGGTGGCCAGGTCGCCGACCGGCACGGCCGAGGTGAAGCCGGTGACCCGGAAGTTCGACGGGTGCACCTTGAGCACGAACCCGGTGCGCGGGCCGACGGCGGCGGCGTAGTCGGCCCGGCCGGTGCGGTTGGTGGTGCCCACCTCGCGCAGCCGGGCGCCGGTGCTCTCCAGCAGGTCGGGCAGGCGGAACCCGTCGCCGATCTCGACGAGTTCGCCGCGGCTGACCACGATCTCCCGGTCCGCGGCGAGCGCGGTGGCGGCGAGCACCAGCGCGGCCGCGCCGTTGTTGACCACGTGCACGGCCGGCGCGTCGGGAACGGCGGCGGCGAGCGCGTCGAGCGCCTCCCGGCCGCGCCGGGCCCGCCGCCCGGTGCGCAGGTCCAGCTCCACGTCGGTGTGCCCGGCGGCGGCCACCAGGGCGTCGACGGCGGAGACCGACAGCGGGGCCCGGCCCAGGTTCGTGTGCAACACGACGCCGGTGGCGTTGAGCACCGCCCGCGGGGCCGGCGCGGGCAGCTCGGCCAGCGCGGCGTCGCGTACCTGCTCGGGGGTGAGCTCGCCGGCACGGGCCCGCCGCTGGGCCCGGACGATCGCGGCCTTCACCCGGTCGCGGCCGAGCGTGCCGGCCGCGGCGGCCAGCGCCGGGTCGGCGAGCAGCGCGTCGGTGCGCGGCACCCGCCGCCGCGGGTCGACGTCACGCATCGGGTCTCCCAGGGCTTGGCGGAGACGGACGGGAATCGAACCCGCCTGGCCCGGGTCCCGGACCACACCGGTTTTGAAGACCGGGAGGGGCACCAGCCGCCTGAACGCCTCCACCCAGCACTTAACCACATGTGATCTCCGGCCGCCCGCGGGAGGGCCGGACGCGCAGCGGATCAGGGCCCGGGCGTCTGGAAGTGGGGTCGCGGCTCGCCGGGAGCGGTGGGCAGGCGGGTGATCGGCGGGAGCACCAGCGCGACGAAGGCGAGGATGCCGATCACCGTGAAGGGCAGGGTGTAGCTCTTGCCGCTGGCTTCGTAGAGCAGCGAGGTGAGCAGCGGGCCTACCACGCCCCCGATGCTCCACGCCACGATCATCGCCCCGTAGATGGCGCCGGCGTTCGGCGTGCCGAAGTAGTCGGCGGCGGTCGCCGGCATGGTGCCGAAGCCGCCGCCGTAGGCGAGGTAGACCAGCGCGGCGAGGACGGCGAAGAGCCAGAACGCGGAGGCGTGCGGCAGGATCAGGAAGCAGACGCCCTGCAGGGCGAGCATGCCGATGAACGCCGTCATCCGGCCGATCCGGTCGGACAGCCACGCCCAGGCCACCCGCCCGCCGCCGTTGAACAGGCCGAGCACGCCGACCAGGCCGGCGGCGGTCGCGGCGCCCACCCCGGCGACCGCCTGCGCGGCGTCCGCGGCCTGGGAGATCAGCGCGATGCCGCAGGTCACGTTGAGGGTGAGGATCAGCGTGAGCAGGTACCACTGCCGGGTGCGCAGGGCCTCGCCGAAGGTGTAGACCCGGGTGCCGGCGACGGCCCGGCCGCCGACCGCCGGCGTGAAGCCCGGCACCTGGTAGCCGGTCGGCGGGTCCCGGAAGAAGGACGCCCCGAGCAGCACCGCGGCCAGGTAGGCGATGCCCAGCGGCAGGAAGACGCCGGTCTTGTGGTCGGTGCCGGCCAGCAGCGCCTTAGCGACCGGTGCGGTGATCACCGCACCGAAGCCGAAGCCGGCGACGGCGATCCCGGTGATCAGCCCGCGCTTGTCGGGGAACCACTTGCTGAGCATGGCGATCGGCGTGATGTAGGCGGCGCCGAGCCCGATGCCGCCCAGCACGCCGTAGGTGAGCAGCAGCAGCCACAGTTGGTCGCTCGACGAGACCAGCGACGCGAGCATGGTCCCGACGGCGTACAGGATCCCGCCGCCCAGCGCCACCGGCCGTGGCCCGCGCCGGTCCTGGATGCGTCCGCCCACCAGGCTGCCGATGAAGATGGTCCCGATCGCCACCTCGAACGGCAGCACGACCTCGGCCTTGCTCCACCCGAACTCCTCCTGGAGCGGCTTGTTGAACACACTCCAGGCGTAGACGGCGCCCAGCGCGAGCTGGACGAGCACGGCCGCGATCACGAGACCCCAGCGGCCCCGGGTCGGTGGCGGATTCCCCCGCGAACGAGCGGCTGTTGTGGCCATGAGCGGTACCCCCGTATCGGCTCATGGGCCCGGCGCCTGTCCTGCCTATCCCCCGTTCGGGCCGGCGCCCGGCCCGCTGACGTCTGGTTCCTGGCTTGCCCGCAGCCGCGCCCGTTCCCGCTGCGGCACGACGGTGTACTTCGGGTCCCTCGCCGAGGCGACCCCGCCGTGGAAGATGCCGAACCGGGTGCAGACGGACGCGGCGAGCAGTGCGCCGCCGGACAGGGCCGACAGCACCCGGCTGCGCCGCCCGACCAGCGCGCCGGCCACTCCGGCGGCGGTCAGCGCACGGCCGGTGCGCAGCAGCCGGCCGGCGGCGCCGGTCGCGTAGGGCTCGCTGAGCAGGCCGAGCCGGTTTTCCACCCGGTGCGAGCCCCACAGTTCGAGGGCCGCGCCGGCGACGGCGAGGCGCCGCGCCGGGCCGGCCTGCGCCGGCGGCGCGGCGAGCAGCCCCACGCCGGCGCCGCTGGCCAGCGCGCTGCCCGCGAAGATGGTCGGCAGTTCCGGGTACGCCTCGTGCCAGGACGGCACCGCCGTGTCGGCGAGCAGCACCCCGGTGTACGTGGCCAGCGCGGGGGCGGTGACCGCCGCGACCAGCCCGGCCGCGTCACCGGCCGGCGGCAGCAGCTTCCGGCCGAGCCCGAGCAGCCCGCGCTCGGGCAGCCGGGGCGCGGCCTCGGCGATCGCGGCCACCCCGGCGGCCGGCCCGAAGGTGGTGAGGATCCAGGTGCCCACCGACATCGGCGAGGTCAGCTTCGCCACCCGCAGCATGTGGTGGAACCGGCTGGGCTTGCCCAGGTCGTTGACGAGGAAGTACGCGCTGGCGCTGACCGCCGCCAGCGCGGTGACCCGGCCGGCGCGACGCAGGGCCGGCCGCCCGGTGAGCTGCCCGCCCGCGGCCAGCAGCGACGACCCGGCGGCGAGCCCGCCGGTGAACAGGTACGCGGCGATGTCCCACTTCCACACCGGCGCCTTGAGGATCGGCCGGCCGTAGTAGGAGGTGAATTCGGCCGGGGGCACGTTGAGCTGCTCCCCGCCGCCGCCCCTGCGGCCACGGCGCCGTTCCGCCGGTGGGACGTCGCGGGGCGGCTGGGGCGCCAGCCCGGCCTCGGCGGCACCCACGTCGGTGCGCGCCACGCCGGCCCCGGTGCCGGTCGCCCGGCTCCCGTTCGGGCCGGTCGGGGCGGCGCCCGCCTTCGGGGCGTGGCCGCCGGGCTGACCGGGGCGGGCGGCTCCATCGACGGCGAGCCGCTCGCGGAAGCGGCGGAACAGGTCGCCGACGGCGGGGCGGTCCGGACTCACGATGAACCTCCGACGAACGCGGCGACGGCCGCCGCCGCCATGGCCAGGGCGGCCAGCCCGGCCCGCTTCCACATCTTCGGCAGGTCCCGGGTGGTGACCACCGGGTCCGGCGGCAGGCCGTAGACCTCCGGCTCGTCGAGAAGCAGGAAGAACGCGCCGTCCCCGCCGACGCCGTCAGTCGGGTCGTGGCCGTAGAGGCGGGCCTCCGGCACACCGCGGTCGTGCAGCTGGGCCACCCGCTGGGCGGCGCGTTCCCGCAGCTCGTCGAGGGGGCCGAACTGGATCGACTCGGTCGGGCAGGCCTGCGCGCAGGCCGGCGTCTTCCCCGCTCCCAGCCGGTCGTAGCAGAGCGTGCACTTCCACGCCCGCCCGTCGTCCTTGCGCTGGTCGATCACCCCGTACGGGCAGGCGGAGATGCAGTAGCCGCAACCGTTGCAGATGTCCTCCTGCACCACCACCGTGCCGAACTCGGTGCGGAACAGCGACCCGGTCGGGCAGACGTCCAGGCAGGCGGCGTGGGTGCAGTGCTTGCAGACGTCCGACATCATCAGCCAGCGGAAGTCGCTTCGGCTGTCGGCGCCGGTGGCCCGCCCGGGCGGCTGGGCACCGGGCATGCCGAGGAACTCCGGCCCGGCGGCCATCCGCGCGGCGGCCTCCGGCTGACCGGGAGGCAGGCCGGGGACGGTACCGGTGTCCTGCGCCGTGCCGGCGGCGACCGCCGCGCTGGCCGCGCTGACCGCCTCCCCGACCGGCTCGCCCGCGAACGGCGGGGTGCGATGCCCGGCCGGTCGGGGCTGCTCGATGAACGCGACGTGCCGCCACGAGTTGGCGGTCAGCGCGCCGGTGTTGTCGTACGACATGCCGAGCAGGTCGAAGCCGGAGGCGGGAACGTCGTTCCACTCCTTGCAGGCCACCTCGCACGCCTTGCAGCCGATACAGACGCTGGTGTCGGTGAAGAAGCCCATCCGGGGCTCGCCGTCGGTCCAGCCGGCGTCCGGCGCGGGGTCGAGCGGTCCGTAGAGGCTGTTGCCCTCCAGCAGGGTCATCCATGGCTCCCGTCCGCGCCGGCCTCCGTGGTGATGATCGGGGTGCGGTGCCCCGGGGTCAGCCCGGCGCGCCGCTGGTAGTCGGCCACCAGGTCGAGCAGGGCCGGACCGGTGGGCCGACGGCCGGGACGGACGTCGCAGGTGCCCACCTTGCTCTCCTGGATCAGCACGTTCGGATCCAGCGTGATCCCGAAGAGGTCGTTGACCGAGTCGCCGGTCACCATCCCCTCGCGGCCGAAGTGGTACGGCAGCCACACCTGGTGAATCACCCGGCCCTCCACCCGCAGCGGGGTGAGCCGGTCGGTGACCAGCACCTTGGCCTCGATCGCCGCCCGGCCGGTGACCAGGTGCGCCCACCCCAGGTGCGCCAGCCCCACCTCCGCGGCCAGTTCCGGCGAGACCTCCACGAACATCTCCGGCTGCAACTCCGACAGCGGTCGGACGAAGCGGCTCATGCCGCCGGCGGTGTGGTGCTCGGTGAGCCGGCTGACCGTGAAGACGTACGGGAACACCTCGCTGTGCTGCTCCGGCGGGCTCGGGTTCATCCGGTTCACCGGGTCCTCGTACACCTTGCGGATCGGGTTCGCCTGTTGGCCGTACATCGGGTTGCGCAGCGGCGACTCGGCGGGCTCGTAGTGCGTCGGCATCGGCCCGTCGATGACGCCGGCCGGCGCGAACAGCCAGCCCTTCCCGTCGCCCTGCATGATGAAGGCGTCGTCGCCGGCGAGCCCCTCGGTCCCGACTGCGCCCTCGGGCGCCCGGTACGTCGGCGGCTTCGTCCTCTCGAAGTCCGGCACGTCGTAGCCGGTCCACTCGCCCTTGTCCGGGTCCCACCAGACGTACTTCTTGCGCTCGCTCCACGGCCGGCCCTCGGGATCGGCGGAGGCGCGGTTGTAGAGGATGCGCCGGTTCGCCGGCCACGCCCAGCCCCACTCGGCGGCCACCCAGTCCTGCTCGTGCCGGGACTTGCGGCGGGCCGCCTGGTTGACGCCGTCGGCGTAGACGCCGGAGTAGATCCAGCAGCCGACGGCGGTGGAGCCGTCGGCCTTGGCCTCCGGGAAGCCGCTCAGCGGGCGGCCGGTGGCCACCTCGTAGCCGTTGATCTCCTTGAGCACCGCCTCGGCGCTCGGCTCGGCGTGCGGCCCGTGCGTCGGGTAGTCCCAGGCCAGGTCGAGCAGCGCCCGGTCCCGGGGCTTGGTCGAGTTCGCCAGCTTCTCCCGCAGCACCCGGCCGAGGTGGTAGAAGAACCACAGCTCCGAGCGGCAGTCGTCCGGCGCGTCGACGGCCTTCTCCCGCCACTGGAGCAGGCGCTGGGTCTGGGTGAAGGTGCCCTCCTTCTCCACGTGGGAGGCGGCGGGCAGGAAGAACACCTCGGTGCGGCACTCCTCCGGCACGATCTCGCCGGTTTCCACCTCGGGGCTGTTCCGCCAGAAGGTGGCGCTCTCGATCATGAACAGGTCGCGGACGACCAGCCAGTCCAGGTTGGCCATGCCGAGGCGCTGAGCCTTGCCGTGCGCCGAGCCGACCGCCGGGTTCTGGCCGAGCAGGAAGTAGCCCTTCACCTTGCCGTCGATCATGTTCAGCACCTGCTGGTACGTCCCGTGGTCGCCGGTCATCCGGGGCAGGTAGCCGTAGCAGAAGTCGTTCTCCGGCGTCGCCGCGTCCCCCCAGTACGCCTTGAGCAGGCTGGCCGCGAAGGCATCGGCGTTGCCCCAGAAGCCCTTCTGGCCCGGGTGGCGGATGGCGTCCACCCAGGCACCGAAGGTCGGGTGCTGGGCGTGGTGCGGCATCGGCAGGTAGCCCGGCAGCAGGTTGAACAGCGTCGGGATGTCGGTGGAGCCCTGGATGCTGGCGTGCCCGCGCAACGCCAGGATGCCACCGCCCGGGCGGCCCATGTTCCCCAGCAGCAGCTGGATGATCGCCCCGGTGCGGATGTACTGCACGCCGACGGTGTGCTGGGTCCAGCCCACCGAGTAGACCAGCGCGCCGGTGCGCTCCCGGCCGGAGTTCTCCGTCCAGGCCCGGGCCAGCTCCAGGAACTTCTCCTGCGGGATCCCGCAGACCCGTTCGACCATCTCCGGCGTGTAGCGGGCGAAGTGCCGCTTGAGGATCTGGTAGACGCAGCGCGGATGCTGCAGGGTCTCGTCCCGCGTGGTCAGACCCAGCACCGGCATGCCGTGCGACTCGTGCCGCAGCGCGGCCGCGGTCTCCCGCTCCATGCCAGTGTCCGCGGCCCCGCCGCGGCGCTCCTGCCCCAGGTACTGCCAGCTCGTCTGGTCGTACGCCCGGGTCTCCGGATTGAAGCCGGAGAAGAGGCCGTCGAGATCCTCGGTGTCCCGGAAGTCTTCGCTGACGATCGTGGCGGCGTTGGTGTAGGCCAGCACGTACTCCCGGAAGTCCAGCTCGTTCTCCAGGATGTAGCGCACCACGCCGCCGAGCAGCGCGATGTCGGTCCCCGCCCGGATCGGCAGGTACGTGTCGGCGAGCGCGCTGGTCCGGGTGAACCGGGGATCCACGTGGAAGACCTTGGCGCCGCGCCTCTTGGCCTCCATCACCCACTGGAAGCCCACCGGGTGGGCCTCGGCCATGTTGGAGCCCTGGATGACGATGACGTCAGCGTTGACCAGGTCCTGCTGGAAATCCGTCGCGCCGCCGCGACCGAAGCTGGTCCCCAGACCGGGGACGGTGGCGGAGTGTCAAATGCGGGCCTGGTTCTCGATCTGGAGTGCCCCCATCGCCGTGAACAGCTTCTTGATGAGGTAGTTCTCCTCGTTGTCCAGCGTCGCCCCGCCCAGGCTGGAGATGCCCAGCGTCCGGTTGAGCGGGCGACCCTGGTCGTCGACGTCCTCCCAGGTCTCGTCGCGGGCGGCCAGGATCCGATCGGCGATCATGTCGAGCGCGACGTCGAGGTCCAGGTCCTCCCACTCGGTGCCGTACGGCCGGCGGTAGCGGACCTTCGTCTGCCGCAGCGGGCTCGTCACCAGGCTCTTGCTGGCCGAGCCCTTCGGGCAGAGCCGGCCCCGAGAGATCGGGCTGTCGGGATCGCCCTCGATCTGGGTGACCTGCCCGTCCTTGACGAACACCCGTTGCCCGCAGCCCACCGCGCAGTAGGGGCAGACCGACCGAGCCACGCTGTCGGCGGTCTCGGTGCGCGCGGTCAGCGCCGCCGAGCGGGCCGACTGCGCCGCCGCGCCCCGGCCCAGCGGGTCGGTGCCGGTGAGCTGCCGGTAGACCGGCCAGCCCTGGATGAAGGTCTTGAGACCCATTCCGGCACACCCCCTCGCGGGCTGGCAGGTAGCTGACCTTTTGAACATTAGGCCAGCCGCGGTGTGCCCGCGACCCGTGGCGCAAACATGGGTGCTCCGGCCCGCGGGGGTCACGGCTCGCCCGGGGTCGCAAGACAGCGGCGCCCCGGCTGGAGAGCCGGGGCGCCGCTGGGCGTCGGTGTGCAGGTCGCCTCTCGGCGAGTGGCGCGACGCGGCTCCAGCCGAACGGTATTCCGCGAAGGCAATTTAGGTGAGGCCCGGGGACACTG
>NZ_JBEXLR010000089.1:0-27738 GCF_040610095.1 Micromonospora sp. NPDC004540 | reverse complement strand
GCCCCGGGTGGCGCTGCTGGACATCCGGATGCCCCGCCAGGACGGGCTGAGCGCGGCGGCGGAGATCCGCCGGTTGGTGCCGGAGACCGCCACGGGCCAGGTGGATGCCGCGCGCCCCTCTCGTCGTTTCCGGGTCAGCCCCGCAGGTGCTCCTCGGAGACCTCCCAGAGCCGCTCGGCGGCCTCCGGGTCGACGGCGTACGGGGCGTAGCCGGTGCGGGTGCCCGGCTGGTTCGGCCCGGCCTCCTGGCAGTCCTCGAAGTACCGGCCGCCGACCCCGGCGACCAGTGGCGAGGCGGCGACCAGCACCGAGGTGGCCGCACCCTGCTCGGGGTTCTTCCAGTACGCCGCGCCGCCGCCGCTCTGCGTCCGCATCCGGTCCAGTTCCTCCTCGCTGATGTAGCGCTGGAGGTTGGTCCGGATCGCGCCCGGCATCAGCGCGTTGGTGTGGATCCCGTCGTCGGCCCAGCGCCGGGTGGCGTCCACCGCGAAGAGCACGTTCGCGGTCTTGGACTGCCCGTACGCCAGCCACGGGTCGTACGCCCGCTGCCGGAAGTGGATGTCCTCGAAGACCACCGGCGAGCGCAGGTGGGCCGCCGAGCTGACCGAGACGATCCGCGCGCCCTCGGCCGCGGCGAGGGCCGGGCGCAACCCGGTGGCCAGCGCGAAGTGCCCGAGGTGGTTGGTGGCGAACTGCATCTCCCAGCCCTGCTCGGTGCGCATCTCGGGCGAGGCCATGATGCCGGCGTTGTTGACCAGCATGTGCAGCGGCCCGTCCCAGGTGCGGACGAAGGCGGCCACCGAGCCGAGATCGGCCAGGTCGAGCGGGGCGACCAGGATCCGGTCGTTGCCGGTGCTGCCGGTGATGTCGGCGGCGGCGCGGTGCCCGGCGTCGGGGTTGCGGACCGCGAGGGTGACGTCGGCCCCGGCGGAGGCGAGCGCGCGGGCGGTCTCCACGCCGATGCCGGAGGCGCCGCCGGTGACGACGGCCCGCCGGCCGGTCAGGTCGAGGTCACGGACCACCTCCAGGGCGGTGGTCTCGCGGGAGAACGGGGTGCTGACGGGTGTGCTGGTGGTCATGATCCATCCTTGTCGGCGGCGGCGCGGACCGGTCGTCCGGCCGCTACGATGAGAAGCGGAGGATCCTCCGTTACGACCGAGCCTAACCGGAGGGCCCTCCGGTTGCCAGTCCGGCCGGGCCTGCTCCCCGGTCGAGCCGAGGAGGAGCCGTGCCCGACCGACCGCTGCGTGCCGACGCGCTGCGCAACCGGCAGCGACTGCTGGACGCCGCGGTACACGCGTTTTCCCAGGCGGGCGCCGAGGTAACGCTGGACCGCATCGCCAAGGAGGCCGGGGTCGGCATCGGCACCCTCTACCGCCACTTCCCCACCCGGGAGGCGCTGATCGAGGCGGCCTACCGCAACGAGCTGGCCAAGCTCTGCGACGCCGTGCCGGAGCTGCTCGCGGGACTGCCCGCCGAGGCGGCGGTCCGGGCCTGGATGGACCGGTTCGTCGACTACCTCGCCACCAAGCGGGGCATGGCCGACGCACTGCGGCTGGCCATCGCCTCCGGCGCCAACCCGTACGCGCACAGCCGCGACCGGCTGCTCGCCGCGCTGGGCGACCTGCTGGCGGCCGGCGCCGCCGCGGGCACCGTACGCGCCGACGTGGCCGCCGCGGACGTGCTCGCCGGGTTGAGCGGCGTCTCGCTGGTGGCCGGTGAGCCGGACCAGCGGGCCCAGGCCGGCCGCCTGCTCGACCTGCTCATGGACGGGCTGCGCCACCGGCCGGCCTGAGCAGAATCCGGCCCGCCGCCGACCCGGCGCTGACAGACTCGGTCGGTGAGCGGCTTCGGGTGGCGGCGGGGACGCCTCGGGCCGGCGGTGCCGGTGGCGCCCGGGGCCCGGGTCGACCGGTTCGAGATCTTCTTCGACCTGGTCTTCGTCTTCTCGTTCTTCATCATCACCCGGGCCACCGCGCTCGAGGTCGACGGCGGCGCGCTGCTGCACGCGCTGCTGGTCCTCGCCGTGCTCTGGTGGTCGTGGGTGGTGCACAGCATCGTGGCCACCAAGATCCGGCTCGGCGAGGGTTTCGTCCCGGTTCTCATGACGGTCGGCATGGCGGCCCTCTTCACCTTCGCCCTGTCCCTGCCGAACGCGTTCCGGGATCCGCGCGGCAACGCGGCCGGGCCGATCGTCGCGGCGGTCAGCTACACCGTCATCCGGGGGGTGCACCTGCTGCTCTACCTGCATGCCGTGCGGGACAGTCCGAACGAGCGCCGCCAGCTCCTCCGGTTCACCCCCGAACTGGTGGGCAGCACCCTGCTGCTGGGGGTGGCCGCCCTGGTCCCCCCGAAGATCGACGACCTCTTCTCGTCGGCGGCGGTCCGGGACGGGCTCTGGGCGACCGTCGTGCTGCTCCAGTACAGCACCGGTCTCATCGCGGGCACCTGGGGCTGGGGCGTCGCCTCCGCGGAACACTGGACCGAGCGGTACGACCTCATCCTGATCATCGCGCTGGGCGAGTCGGTGATCTCGGTCGGCGTGGGCAGCAACCTGCTCGGCCAGCCGCCGACCTGGCCGGCCGTGGCGGCGGCCGTGCTCGGCATCTTCTTCACCGCCGCGCTCTGGTGGGCGCACTACGACATGGTCGGGCCGGCCGCCCGGATCGCCCTGCACGCCGCCGAGGACGGTCCGCGCGTCGCCATGGCCCGGGACGCCTACGGATACCTGTTCCTGCCGATGATCGCGGGCATCATCCTGTTCGCGCTCGGCGCCGAGATGATCGTGCATCAGATCGCCGACCCGCACCACCCGCAGCACCTGCCGGCGCAGAGCCCCGGCGTGCCGCTGCTCTTCGGCGGGGTGATCTGCTACATCTGCGGCAACATGCTCTTCCAGCTCCGCACCCTGCGCACCCTGAGCTGGACCCGGGTCGCGACGGTGCTGCTGCTCGCCGTGAGCATCCCGGTCGCCGGACACCTGCCCGCGCTGGCCGCCCTGGCGTTGCTGACCGCGATCACCATCGGCATGGTGGCGGCCGAGGTGGTGGTCTTCGACGAGGGCCGGCGGGCGCTGCGGAAGCTGGTCTTCGAGGAGCGGACCAGCCACGAGGCGCACGAGGCGGCCTATCGGGCGCGCTGGCACGAGCCCCACGAACGCGACGAGGGCGAGTGACGCCCGCCCTGGGTGCCCGCCGGGGCGTGGGGTGCCTAGACTGCTGCGCAGCGTCGCGGTGCACCCGGCACGAAGGCAGCCGTGGGCATGGAGGCGCGGGACGGCAGGGGACCATGTGCACCCATCCCACCCGCCAAGCGGCCGGCTGACCGCCCTCGGCACCCAGTTGATCGAGATCCACCACTGGCTCCGCGAGGAGCTGGCCCAGCTCCGCGCGAGCCTCGACTCCCCCGGCGGCGGCGCCACGCTCACCCGGGAGCTGCGCGCGCACTGCGTCGGGTTCTGCGCGGCACTGGACCAGCACCACACCGGCGAGGACGGCGGCGTGTTCCACCTCCTGGCCGAGCAGGCGCCCGAGCTGCGCCCCGTGCTGGCGGAGCTGAGCGCGGACCACCTGGTCGTCGCCGACCTGCTGCGCCGGGTCGACGCCCTGCTCGCCGAGGCGGCCGACGGCCGGTCGGTCCGGGCCGAGCTGGACGGGCTGGCCGCGCTGCTGGAGTCGCACTTCACCTACGAGGAGCGGAAACTGGTCGCCGCGTTGAACCGGTTGACGGGCGACCCCGTGGAACTGCTCGGCGTCACGCCACCCCCGGACGGGGATCCTCTCGAGCGGACGGAGACCGCATGACCATCGACACCGTCGACGCCGCGGCAGCGGGCACCTGGCGGCTCGGCGACCGCACCGTCAACCGGATCGGCTTCGGCGCGATGCGGCTGACCGCGAACGCCGACGGCAGCCCCAGCGACCGGGACCGGGCCGTCGCGGTGCTGCGCCGTGCGGTCGAGCTGGGCGTCAACCACATCGACACCGCGGCGTTCTACTTCTCGCCGCTGCGCTCGGCCAACGAACTGATCAACCGGGCGCTGTCGCCGTACCCGGAGGACCTGGTCATCGTCACCAAGGTCGGGCCGGGCAAGGACCCGTCCGGCCAGTGGCTGCCGATGGCCCGGCCGGACCAGCTCCGCGGCCAGGTCGAGGAGAACCTGCGCCAGCTCGGCCGGGACCACCTCGACGTGGTCAACCTCCGGGTGTACGGCCCGGAGCCGCTGGCTGAGCACTTCGGCGCGCTCGCCGAGCTGCGTGACGCCGGTCTGATCCGGCAACTCGGCGTCTCCGCCGTGACGCGGCAGCAGGTCGCGGAGGCACGCACGATCGCCCCGGTGGTCTGTGTGCAGAACTCGTGGAGCCTCGGCTACCGGCGGAGCAACGACGCGCTGATCCGGGACTGCGCCGCGCACGGGACCGCGTTCGTGCCGTTCTTCGCACTGGCGACCAGCGGTCGGGAGGCCGGGGCGAGCGGCGAGGAGCACGACGAGGTCCGCGCGGTGGCCCGGGCGCACGGGGTGAGCCCGGCGCAGGTCCGGCTGGCCTGGACGCTGCGCCGGGGGCCGAACGTGCTGGCCATCCCGGGCACCGGCAACCCGGCGCACCTGGCGGAGAACGTCGCGGCCGGCGCACTGCGGCTCACCGACGACGACCTGTCCCGCCTCGACGCCGTCCACGAGTCCGCCGGCTGAGACCGCGGCCGGCCCCGGATTCGCCGGTCAGCAGAATCGGCGGGTCCGGGCTGGCCGGCGGGGTGGGTGCCCCGGAATGCTGGGCCGATGGCGATCTTCTCCGTGCAGGCCCGGCCGACCGACGCGACTAGCTGGAGCGACCTGGCCCGGCGGGTCGAGGCGGCCGGCTTCGACGCGCTGCTGGCCGCCGACCACCCGGGTCACGGCGCGTCGCCGTTCGTGGCCCTCGCCGCCGCGGCGGCGGTGACCTCGACGCTCGGTCTCGGTTCGTACGTCTCGAACGCCGGGGTGCGGGAGCCGATCCTGCTCGCCACCGACGTGGCCACCCTGGACGTGGTCTCCGGCGGCCGGGCCCGGCTCGGCCTCGGCGCCGGTCACACCCCGGCCGAGTGGCGGGCCGTCGGGCGAGAGCGTCCCGACGTCGCCGGGCGGGTCCGCCGGTGCGTCGCGGTCGCCGAGGCCGTGCGCGACCTGCTGGCCGGGAACGAGGTCACGGTGGACACGCCGGAGCTGGCCGCGTACGCCGCCCGGCTGACCGGGCTGCGGCCCGTGCGGGAGCGGGTCCCGCTCACCATCGGCACGGCCAACTCGACGCTGCTGCGCTGGGCCGGCGCGCACGCCGACGTGGTCGGGCTGACCGGCTTCGGGCGTACCCTCGCCGACGGCCACGACCACGACGTGCGCTGGCGGGCCGACCAGATCGAGGCGCAGCTGGCCCACGTGGCGGCCGGGGCGGCCGGGCGGGACGAGCCGCCCGCCCTGGAGGCCCTGGTCCAGCAGGTGACCGTCACCGACGACGCCGAGGCCGCCGCGGCCTCGATCGCCGCCGACACCGGGCTGAGCGTCGCCGACCTGCTCGCCACCCCATTCGTGCTGATCGGCACGGCCGACGAGATCGTCACGGCGGTCGCACGGCACCGGCGCCGCTGGGGGATCACCCGCTTCGTGGTACGCGCCAACGCCGTCGACGCCTTGGCGCCGCTGCTCCCCCGCCTGGCCGCCCTCGCTTGACCAACTCCAGCTCGCCGAGGTGGTGGCGTCCCCCGCATCCGGATACCGCCAGATCGGCGAACTGGTGTTCGCTCACGGAATGCCGGTCTCGGTCGGGTCGTTCACCAGTCGCCGCCGTGGCTGCTAGGAATACCGGATGGCAGACCTCTCCGCTCGGACCGCTGCGGAGGAGCTCGCCGAGTCCGTCGTGGACGTCGTCGGCGCGGCAGCCCGGTCGGTCATCCTGCACGGATCCCTGGCGGCCGGCGGCTTCCGACCCGGTCGCAGCGACATCGACGTGCTCGTCGTCGTCGACGGGGGCCTGTCCGACCCACAGATCGACGCCCTGGTGGACCGGGTGCGCGGCACGCCTATCGGGACCGCGGCGGGTGTCGACCTGCATGTCGTGACCGCCGACGCCGCCGGCGCGCCGACTCGGACCCCACCGCTGGAGCTGCACGTCGGTCGGTACGACCGATCATCCGTCGGAGTCGAGGTCGAACGCCGCGTGACCGCCGCCCCCGACCTTCCCGCCGAACTGTCGATGGCTCGCGCCGACGGGCACGCTCTCCGCGGCACCGGGCCGCATGACGTGATCGCGCCCGTACCGACGGCGTGGATCAACGAGCGCGGCCGGCACTGGCTGGCGACCTGGCGATCGCGCACCGACGACGCAGAACACGGCGCCCTCATGGTCCTCACCGCCTGCCGGATCTGGCGCTTCGCGCTGGAGGGAGTGCACTGCGCCAAGGGGCAGGCCGCGCGGTGGGCGCTCGACCGGGATCCGTCGCTGAGCGCCGTCCGGCAGGCGCTTCACCAGTACGAGGTGGATCCAACGGCGCCGATCGACGAGGACGGGATAGCCCACGTGCTCGACCACGTGCTGCGTGAGACCGCCCGGGCGCGGTGAACACGCACTCCTAGCGGTCGGACCTGCCTGGCGCGTCCGGCAACTGCTCGGCGACGAACACCCCGACCCCGTGGACGCCTTCGACAACTCCCTGCATCTGAAGCACGAGTATGGCCTGACGGACGACACCAGCCGACACCCCGTACTCATCCCTGAGCTGAGCGGTGGACGGCAGCTTGTCGCCGGGTGCGAGTTCTCCGGACGCGATCTGCTCACGGATGTGATCAGCGATCCGCGCCCACTTGGCTTTGGCGGGCATGTTGACTCCCTGGTCTGCACCGCCATTCGATCACAACGAACTTTACGAGACAAGTAAGGAGTAGTCCGTTGACTTTACTAGTCTTGTCTGACAAAGTTCGTCCTGACCGGCTCCCTGGTCTGCAAACCCGGAGCTGGTCTCCCGTAGAACCACCCGGCCGGCCACTCCCCCGGTAGTCGGCCGGGTGCCACCCCCTGCCCGCGATCTGGCGTCGACGGGCCCGTGAGCAGGCCCGGGGCGGGTGCCGGGCTCCGGCCGACCACGCGCACACGGCCGTCCCCGCCCGTCTCGGCGCCGCACCCGACAAGAGAGGCGGAGCAGCGTGCGGTCAGTGGTCGGCCAACCGGTGGATGCGATGGAGAAGGTGCTCGGCGAGCTGCCGGTGCCGTGGTTCGTCACGGTGGAGGACGTCAAGCTCGCCATCCGGGCGATGCTGGTGCACCGGGCCGAGGAGTGGCCCACCGGCCCGCTGTGCCGCAGCGACCGGACCCCGTACCCCTGTCTGCTGCACCGCTGGGGACGGCGGGTGCTGCGCTCCCGCGGTCTCCCCGACGACGTGATCGACGAGCTGCGGAACGCGGCGAGCTGCCGGTGCGCGTACCCGATCGGGGTGCTGACGGTGTGGCCGCGTCGGAACGCGAGGCGGGTGCCGCTCGCGCCCCGGCACCGACGGACCTGGCGGCGCGGGCGGCGCTGGTGCTCGTGCGGCCTGCGCTGGACCGTCTGCCCGGACCGGCACGCGCCGGTCCCCACCGAGCCGCCGGCGCCGCCGCCGAACAGCCGCTGGTGGGACGGGGCGACCCGGTCGAACCCGCAGGTCGGGCGGGTCGGCCGGCTGACCCCGGCGCAGACGTGGCGGGCCAACGGCGGCCGGTGGTGAGCGCCGGGCACCTGCCGCTGCGGCCGCTCTGGCTCTGCCGGGCCTGCGCCGCACCCTGGCCCTGCGCCCCAGCCCGGCTCAGCCTGCGACGCGAGTACGCCGACGACCGGGTGGCACTACTGGTCTACCTGGGCGGGATGCTGCACGACGCGGCCGGCGAGCTGCATGCGCTGAATCCTGAGGACGGGCCGACGCCGGGGCAGCTCTTCGCCCGCTTCCTCGGCTGGGCGATTCCTCGCCGACCGACGACCAACTCACCCCAACGCCCGATCCGAGAGACCACCGCCACAGCACTAACCTACGAAGGTCAACTCGACAGCGCCTACGGGGTGGGGACCGAAGCTACGTGATCACCGGTGACCTGAAGAACAAAGTCGACCGCGTCTGGGACGCCTTCTGGTCGGGGGGCATCTCCAACCCGCTGGAGGTGATCGAGCAGATCACCTACCTGCTCTTCATCAAGCGGTTGGACGAGCTGTACTACCTGGCCGAGAAGAAGGCGGCCCGGACAGGTAGGCCGATCGAGCGTCCGATCTTCCAGGGCACCGACCCCGAGGGTCGCAAGATGTCCGACCTGCGGTGGTCACAGTTCAAGGAGATCGCCCCTGGCGACATGTTCGCGACGGTCAGGGACCGGGTCTTCCCGTTCCTGAGGACCCTAGGTGGCGACGGGTCGACCTACTCGGAACACATGAAGGACGCCCGGTTCACCATCCCCAACGCGGGGCTGCTGTCCCGCGTGGTCGACATGCTCGACGACATCGACATGGCACAGCGGGACACCAAGGGTGACCTCTACGAGTACATGCTCGGCAAGATCGCCACGGCCGGGCGCAACGGTCAGTTCCGCACCTCGCGGCACGTCATCCAGCTCATGGTCGAGATGATGCAGCCGACGCCGGACGACAAGATCTGCGACCCAGCCTGCGGCACGGCGGGCTTCCTGGTGGAAGCCGGCGAGTACCTGCGCCGCCATCATCCGGACGCGCTCCACGACGCGAAGCAGCGCAAGCACTTCCACGAAGACATGTTCCACGGATTCGACTTCGACGGGACGATGCTGCGCATCGGCAACATGAACATGCTGCTACACGGGGTGGAGAAGCCGCAGATCCACTACCGCGACTCCCTGTCCGACAATGTCGGCAAAGAGTCGGAGGAGTACTCGCTGATCCTGGCCAACCCGCCGTTCGCGGGCAGCCTGGACTACGAGAGCACCTCCAAGGACCTCCAGCAGGTCGTCAAGACCAAGAAGACCGAGTTGCTGTTCCTCGCCCTCTTCCTGCGCCTACTCAAGCCCGGCGGCCGGGCGGCGGTGATCGTGCCGGACGGTGTGCTCTTCGGCTCGACCAAGGCACACAAGGAGCTCCGCCGGATCCTGGTGGAGGAGCAGAAGCTAGACGGCGTGGTGAAGCTGCCCAGCGGCACGTTCAAGCCATACTCCGGCGTCTCGACGGCCATCCTGCTCTTCACCAAGACCGAGAGTGGCGGCACCGACAACGTCTGGTTCTACGAGGTGACCGCCGACGGTTGGAGCCTGGACGACAAGCGGACTCCCCTGCTGCCGCCGGACAAGCTCAGCCCGGTGCCGGACGTGGCGCTGACCGAGGAAGAGCACGCGAAGAACAACCTGCCGGACGCGTTGGCGCGGTGGGTCCGGCGCGACGCTGACGAGTTGCAGCGGGCACGAACCGAGCAGAGCTTCTGCGTGCCCAAGACCGACATCGTCGAGCAGGGGTACGACCTGAGCTTGAACCGCTACAAGGAGGTCGTCCACGAGGAGGTCGAGCACCGGCCGCCGCTGAAGATTTTGGCCGACCTGGAACGACTCGAGTCCGAGGTCCAGCAAGGTATGGCTGACCTGAAGGCGATGCTCTGATGACCACTGCGCCGGCCACCGCATCGCTCGGGGATGTCGCCTCCTTCATCCGAGGCATCACGTTCAAGCCCGATGATGTAGTACCACTCGATACCCCGGGTTCCGTCCTCTGTATGCGGACCAAGAACGTCCAGGCGGATTTGGATCTATCAGACGTTTGGGCAGTCGACGCAACTCTGGTGAAGCGCCGGGAACAGTTCCTCGAAGCAGGCGACATCCTCGTCTCCAGCGCCAACAGTTGGAACTTGGTCGGCAAGTGCTGTTGGGTTTCAGGACTGCCCACTGCCGCAAGCTTCGGTGGATTCATTTCCACCCTTCGAGCAGACTCGACAAAGATCGACGCTCGCTACCTCTACCACTGGTTCGCCTCGCCTCGAACGCAGACAACAGTTCGAAGCTTTGGGCAGAAAACGACCAACATTTCGAACCTCAACTTTGAGCGTTGCCTAAAGCTCACCATCCCCCTTCCACCGCTTGAGGAACAGCGGAGGATTGCGGAGGTCCTAGATCGGGCGGATGAGCTGCGCGCCAAGCGCCGCGAAGCCCTCGCCCACCTCGGCGACCTCACTCAGTCCATCTTCCTGGAAATGTTCAGCGACCCCATCAAGAACCCCCAAGGCTATGACGTTCGACCACTGATCGAATGGGTCGACCAAAGGCGGCCAATCACTTACGGGATCCTGAAGCCCGGCGAGAATACCGACAATGGCCCGAAGTACGTACGTGTTGTCGACATGAAGAACGGGGAGATTGACTTAACCGACATCCGTCGCACCAGTTCAGAAATTTCTGCTCAGTACCGACGGTCACTTTTGCGGGGGGGTGACCTGTTGATGTCGATCCGCGGCCATGTCGGTCGAATGGCCACCATTCCGGACTCTCTCGACGGCGCCAACATCACTCAGGACTCCGCCAGACTCGCCGTCGACCCCCGGTCCTCCTACTACGTCATGGAATGCATGCGTACCCCTGCGCTACAACGCTGGATGGAGAGACGAACCAAGGGGGCAGCAGTGCAAGGCATCAACCTGGCTGACGTGAAGGCGATTCCCGTGCCACAGCCACCTCTCGCTCTACAACAAGACTTCCGAGACCGGGCGATGGCGGTTGAGGCACTGAAGAGGATGCACCGCCAGAGCCTCAACGAGTTGGACGCACTGTTCGCGTCCCTGCAAGATCGGGCCTTCCGGGGGTTGCTCTGATGTGAGAAGCTTCAGGGCTGCTGTCGACTGTGGGGAGTTGGCGCTCGATGAGCAACTTTGGGTTCCTGAAGGCCGAATGGCCTGACCTGTTCCGGGAAGCCGCCAAGGCCGAGCGGAACGCGGTCGCCGATCCGCGTACCGCGTGCTTCTATGCCCGCCGGACGCTGGAGCACACCCTGACCTGGCTCTTCCAGGTCGACAGCACCCTTGCGCTGCCATACAAAAAGGACCTGGCGGCCATGGTTCACGAGCCGACATTGCGCAACGTCGTCGGTCCGGGGCTCAACGCCAAGATGGATCTGATCCGCAAGCAGGGCAACTGGGCGGTGCACAAGAACGCGCCCGTCAGGTCGACCGACTCGCTGCCGGTCGTGCGGGAGTTGTTCCACGTCCTCTACTGGGTGGCCCGGCACTACACCCGCGACCAGTCGCAGGTGCCGCCTAGCGCACTCGCCTTCGACGAGTCGCTGATCCCCCGGCCGTCGCACGGCAGCCCGCAGCAGACCAGCCAGGCGCAGCTCAAGGCGCTGGCCGACAAGCTCGCCGCGCAGGACGCCGCGCTCGCCGCCGAGCGGGAGAAGAACGCCAGCCTCGACGCCGAGCTGGCGAAGGTCCGCGCCGAGATCGCCGCCGCGAAGGCCGCCAACGAGATGCGGCCGGACGACCACGACTACGACGAGGCGCAGACCCGCGACCTCTTCATCGACGTACTCCTCAAGGAGGCCGGCTGGGCGCTCGACCAGCCGCGGGACCGGGAGTTCCCGGTGACCGGCATGCCCGCAGGCACGGGCAAGGGCCTCGTCGACTACGTGCTCTGGGGCGACGACGGCAGGCCGCTCGCCGTGGTCGAGGCAAAGCGCGCCCGCCGGGACGCCACCGCGGCCAAGCAGCAGGCCAAGCTCTACGCCGACTGCCTTGAGCAGGCGTACGGACAGCGCCCGGTGATCTTCTACACCAACGGCTACGAGCGCTGGCTTTGGGACGACACGACCTACCCGCCCCGGCAGGTGCAGGGCTTCTACACCAAGGCCGAGCTGCAGCTCATGGTGCAGCGGCGGCAGACCCGCCGACCATTGCACCAGATGAAGATCAACGGCGACATCGTGGAGCGGCACTACCAGTGGCGTGCCATCCGGGCCATCGGCGAGGCGTTCGAGCACAAGCAGCGCGAGGCGCTGGTGGTCATGGCCACCGGCGCCGGCAAGACCCGGACCGTGATCGCCCTCGTCGACCTGCTGATGCGCGCCAACTGGGTCAAGCGCGTGCTCTTCCTAGCCGATCGCAATGCCCTGGTCAACCAGGCGGTCAACGCCTTCAAGGCGCACCTGCCCGAGGTCGCCACGGTCAACCTGGTCACCGAGAAGGGCTCCGAGGGCCGGGTATACGTCTCGACGTACCCGACCATGATGGGCCTGATCAACGACGCGACCGACGGGGTGCGGCGCTTCGGGCCGGGCTACTTCGACCTGGTGATCATCGACGAGGCGCACCGGTCGGTCTACCAGAAGTACCGGGCGATCTTCTCCTGGTTCGACGCCTTGCTGGTCGGGCTGACCGCCACCCCCCGGAACGAGATCGACCGCAACACCTACAGCCTGTTCCACCTCGAGGACGGTGTCCCCACCGACCACTACGACCTGGACGAGGCGGTCAGGGAGGGCTACCTCGTGCCGCCGCGCGCGGTGGACGTGCCGCTGAAGTTCCAACGGGACGGCATCCGCTACGCCGACCTCAGCGAGGAAGACAAGGACGCATGGGAGTCGCTCGACTGGGGCGACGACGGCCCGCCGGACGGGGTCGACCCGGACGCGGTGAACAAGTGGCTGTTCAACATCGACACCGTCGACAAGGTGCTCGAGGTACTGATGACCCGCGGCCACAAGGTCGCTGGCGGGGACCGGCTCGGCAAGACGATCATCTTCGCCAAGAACAACGACCACGCGAAGTTCATCCTGGAGCGCTTCGACCTCAACTACCCCGAGCTGCGCGGCGGCTTCGCCGAGATCATCACTCACCAGGTCGAGCACGCCCAGCACCTGATCGACTGCTTCTCGATCAAGGATAAGGCCCCGCACATCGCGATCTCGGTGGACATGCTCGACACCGGCATCGACGTACCCGAGGTCGTCAACCTGGTCTTCTTCAAGCTGGTCCGGTCGAAGTCGAAGTTCTGGCAGATGATCGGCCGGGGCACCCGCCGCTGCGATGACCTCTACGGCCCCGGTGAGAACAAGCAGGACTTCTTCATCTTCGACTGCTGCGCGAACTTCCCGTACTTCAGTCAGGACATCCCGCCCACGGAGGGTTCGCTCGGCGCATCCCTGACCGAGCGGCTGTTCCGGGCCCGGCTGGAACTCCTTTACCAGCTGGACCAGCGGCTGCCGGAAGACGGCAGGCCGGACGGGCAGACCGATGGAACCACGAGCGATACCGGCCTTCGCTGGGACATCGCCCACCAACTGCACGACCGGGTCGCCGGCATCTCGCTGGACAACTTCGTCGTACGCCCCCAGCGCCGCGCCGTCGAGTACTACGCCGACTTCGCCCACTGGCACCGGCTCAATGCCGAGACCATCAACGAGATCGGCAGCAAGCTCGCCGGTCTGCCCAGCGGCGTCCGCGACGAGGACGAGGCCGCCAAGCGCTTCGACCTGATGGTGCTCCGCCTCCAGCTCGGCCTGCTCGCCGTCGAACCGGGATACGACCGGCTCCGCCGACAGGTCCAGGAGATCGCCCACGCTCTGCTGGAGCAGACCAGCATCCCGGTCGTTCGGCAGCAGCAGCAACTCCTGGCCGGGGTGGCGGGCGACGAGTGGTGGCAGGACGTCACCCTGCCGATGCTGGAACTGATGCGCCGCCGCGTCCGCAGCCTGGTTCGGCTGATCGAGCGGTCGAAGCGTGCGGTCGTCTACACCAACTTCGCCGACCAACTCGGCGAGCTGACCGAGATCACCATCCCGCAGGCGCGGGTGGGCACCGACTTCGAACGGTTCCGGGCCAAGGCGCGCGACTTCCTCCGCAAGCACGAGGACCACGTGGCGCTGCAGAAGGTAAGGCGTAATCGACAGCTCTCCCCCGTTGACCTGACGGAGCTGGAGCGCATGCTGGCCGAGAGCGGCGTCGGCGCCGCCGAGGACTTCGAGCAGGCGCGAGAGTCGGCAGACGGGCTGGGCCTGTTCATCCGGTCTCTCGTCGGGCTCGACCGGCAGGCCGCCACCGAGGCGTTCGGCGAGTTCCTTGACGGGCGGACACTGTCCCGGAGCCAGATCGAGTTCATCCACATGATCATCGGACACTTGACGCGGAACGGCGTCATGGACGAGGGCTTGCTCTACGAGTCGCCGTTCACGGACATCGCGCCGCATGGCCCAGACAGCCTCTTCGCCGAGGCGGACATCGACCGCATGGTCGCGATTCTGCGGTCCGTCCGCGCCACCGCCGCGCCGATCGCTGAGGTGGCATAGGTGATCCCCTCCTCCGCGACTAGGCTCTGGCTATGCTGACGCGGCTGGAGGTGCAGGGCTTCAAGAACCTGCTGGACGTCGCCATAGACTTCGGCCCTTTCACCTGTATCGCTGGCGCGAATGGCATGGGAAAGTCAAACGTCTTTGACGCAATCGAGTTTCTCTCCTATCTTGCGACCGAGTCGTTGGCCGACGCTGCGCAGCGAGTGCGCGGGACGGCCGGAGCAATCGGCGGCGATCCGCGCGACCTCTTTTGGGACGGCTATCGGCAACACGAACATCGAATTACGCTCGCCGCAGAGATGATCGTGCCCGTCCAGGTCGAAGACGAACTCGGTGAGCTAGCTCGGCCGACGGCGACATACCTCCGCTACGAAGTCACCCTTGGCTACGGGGCATCGCGAGCCGAACACGGAAGCGGACGTCTTCAACTGCTACGCGAAGACCTGCGACAGGTGGAGGACTCACGTGCTCGAATCACGTTCCCCGCAAGCTCAGCTTTTCTCGACTCGGTCGTCTTGAACCACTATGGGAAACGGGTCTTCCTCTCCACCGACCGGCGGGGCATGCACGAGGCTCTCATCAATGTCCACGCCGACGGCGACAGAGTGGAGAAGTCGCGATCCGCTGGCCGTGCCGCACGCACTGTGTTGAGCACGACGATTACAGCCGACAACCCCACCATTTTCGCCGCACGGAACGAGATGCGGCGTTGGCGCCGCCTCGCACTGGAGCCGTCCGCGCTTCGTACGCCAGACGACGAGACCGGACCCGAGTCACTGGACCCGGACGGTAGGCATCTGCCCAGCACTCTCTATCGCGTAGCGTACGCGCCGGACTGGTCCGGTCGCGATCCTGATCGTGTCTACGCCCGGGTCGCGGGGAGGCTCTCAGACCTTGCCGGCGTCGCCGTGGAGGGATTGGACGTCGAGTTCGACGAGGTGCGCCAAACCTTTACTCTCTTTCTCCAGGAGCGCGGCGGCCTCCGGCTCCCAGCCCGGGCTTTGTCTGAGGGAACGCTTCGGTTCCTGGCGCTCTGCGTACTGCTCGAAGACGCGGACTTCAGCGGCCTCATCTGCATGGAGGAGCCAGAGAACGGTATCCACCCAGGGAACCTGCCCGCGATGGTGCAGCTGGTACGAGACTTGGCTGTAGATCCCGCCGAACCTCCAAGCGACAACAATCCATTCCGGCAAGTCATCATCAACACCCACTCGCCTGCTGTGGTGCAGCTCTGTGACCCCTCCGAGCTGCTCCTGGCGGATGCGAAGCTACACCCGACCCCTGCCGGCGGGGCGGCACGGGCGCTGTCCCTCCTGCCGTTCCGGAAGTCCTGGCGGGCGGTTCCGGGCACGCCTACCTTCTCCGAGGCCGACATCGTGGCCTACCTTGCCGAGCCGCCGGACGCCCAACTCCGCCTTCCGTCGGACCTGACGACATGACCGGCCGTTCCTACTCCGGATTGTTCGTATCCGAGGGCACCTCGGACGAGCCATTGGCGGAGCGCATCGAGTGGCTATTCCTCTGCCAGGATGTCCATGTAAATCTGAGCCGGCCCGACTTCTCCCGGCTACCGAAGGTCGCTAAGGACGTGGCGTCGCGGGTCAGCGCCGGCCTGAAACTCGCGGGCGGCCCGGTCGACCTGATCGTGGTCCATCGCGACGCGGACAATGCGGGACGTCATGCTCGAGAGCAGGAGATTCAGGCGGCGGTGCGGACGCTGAGGGGTACCGCAGAGCTGGTACCTGTAATCCCCGTGAGAATGACGGAGGCATGGCTCCTCCTCGACGAGGCCGCGATTCGCCAGGTCGCAGGCAATCCCCGAGGACGAATGCGTCTGGGCCTTCCCAAGCCTCACGAGGCGGAGTCGATCTCTGATCCGAAGGACCGCCTCCGCACCTGCCTGCTCACCGCAGCCGACGAAACCGGACGCCGCCGGGAAGCCGTGGCGAAGCGGTTCAATCAACATCGCCGCCAACTGTTGGAGCGCCTCGACCCGACCGGCGCGGTCGCCCGGCTCGATAGCTGGTGCCGCCTTGTAGCAGACGTCGACGACGTAGTAAAGCGCTGGCGCTCAGTCGGGCCCTGACCCTGCCGCGGACAGCCGCTGACACTTGACCTCGAAAGCGCTCGAAGCCCCACTGACGGTCCCGGGCGCCGGACGTTGGGCACATGGGGAGGAGAACCTCGGGACGCTCACACTCGGCCCGCTGCCCCCCGGGGGCGTTCGCCGAGGTGAGGCGACACCTGGCCGACCTGCGTACGGTGGCCGTCGTTCGTTGATTCATTCACATCATCGGTTTGAAGCGGCCGACCAGGTCACACTCCGCCGCGGCCGTGAGGACCCACCGGGACCGGCGAGTGACTCATGCCGCTCAACGCATCCCGATCGCCATCCGTATCCGAAGATATGGACATGCGGATCCTCATGGCCGGAGTGTCCGGCTTCCTCGGCACCCGACTGGTCGACCGGCTCACCGCGGACGGGCACCAGATCACCCGCCTGGTCCGCCGGGCGCCGCGCACTCCCGACGAGCGGCAGTGGAACCCGTCCGCCGCGCAGCTCGACCCGCAGGTGGTGGCCGACGCCGACGCGGTGGTGAACCTGGCCGGCGCCGGGGTGGGCGACAAGCGCTGGAACGACGCGTACCGGGGCGTGCTCCGGTCCAGCCGGGTCGACAGCACCACCACCCTGGCGATCACCATCGCCGGCCTGCCCGCCGCCGACCGGCCCGCGGTGCTGCTCAACGCCTCCGCGGTCGGCTGGTACGGCAACACCGGCGACCGGACGGTCGAGGAGGACTCGCCGGCCGGCGAGGGCTTCCTGGCCGACGTCTGCCGGGTCTGGGAGGCCGCTACCCGCCCGGCCGAGGACGCCGGCGCCCGGGTGGTGCGGCTGCGCACCGGGCTCCCGCTGCACCGCGACGGCGGCATGCTCAAGCCGCAGCTGCTGCCGTTCCGGCTGGGCGTCGGCGGCAAGCTGGGCAACGGCCGGCAGTGGCTGCCGTGGATCTCCATGCGCGACTGGCTGGACGCGGTGGGCTTCCTCCTGGGCCGCGACGACCTCGCCGGTCCGGTCAACGTGGTCGGTCCGGCCCCGGTCACCAACGCCGAGTTCACCCGGGAGCTGGCCCGCCAGCTGCACCGGCCGGCGATCATGCCGATCCCCGCGCTGGCCCTGAAGGTCGCCCTCGGCGGCTTCGCCCACGAGGCGCTCACCAGCACCCGGGTCCTGCCCGGCGTGCTCGGCAAGGCCGGCTTCACCTGGACCCACCCGGACCTGCCGGGCGCGCTGCACGCCGCCCTCGCCGACTGAGCCGGCGCGGGCGGCGGCGCGGTCAGCAGCCGATGACCCAGTAGCTGGGACCGGTCTGCTTGAGGGTGCTCGTGTAGAAGGTGTTGTAGAGGCCCATCCGCTGGTTGCTGCCCAGGGCGTAGGCGTAGCCGCCGGACTGGTAGGCGCGGCCGGCCGTGACGTGCGCGTAGTTGCTGGCGGTGACGCAGACCGGCGCGGTGGTCGGGGTCGGCGACGGCGACGCGGTCGCCGTCGGGGTCGGGCTCGGCGTGCCGCCCCCGTTCAGCCCGAAGAAGAGCGCGTCCCGGTAGGTCGAGCAGATGGTGTCGAGGAAGTAGGCCCCCGCGGTGCCGCACTGGTCGGTGGCCGAACCCGGGTCGACCGGGGTGCCGTGGCCCATCCCGGAGACCCGGTAGAGCCGCACCTGGTCGCTGCCGTAGACCTCCAGGCTGGTTCCGGCCGGCAGCGAGGCGGTGCTGGTCGGGGTCTGCGACACGCCCAGCACGTTGGTCCACTGGTCGCGCGACTCGGCGGCGTTCAGCGACGCGACGGTGGTGTCCGAGGTGCCGTGCCAGATGGCCACCCGGGGACGCTTGCCGGTGTAGCCGGCGTACGCGTTGCGGACCAGGTCGCCCCACTGCGCCGGGGTCTTGTCCACGCCGGGGTTCATGCAGCTGAACGCGTTGGTCATGCTGGTGGCGCAGCGGTAGGGCAGGCCGGCGATCACCGAGCCGGCGGCGAAGACGTCCGGGTAGGTGGCGAGCATGACGGCGCTCATCGCCGCGCCGGCCGACAGGCCGCTGACGTAGACCCGGCTCGCGTCGGTGCCGTAGTTGGTCCTCGCGTGATCGACCATCTGTTTGATCGACAGCGCCTCGCCCTGGCCCCGGGCGGTGTCCCCGGTCTCGAACCAGTTGAAGCACGAGTTGGCGTTGTTGGCCGAGGGCTGCTGCGGCACGATCAGCGCGAACTTCCACTGGTCGGCGTACTTCTGCCAGCCGGAGTTGGTGAAGTAGGTCGAGGCGTTCTGGGTGCAGCCGTGCAGCAGCACCACGGCGGGGGCGTTGGCCGGCAGGCCGTCCGGGCGGTAGGCGTACATGGCCAGGTTGCCGGGGTTGGAGCCGAAGCCGGTGACCTGGGTGAGCGCGGCGGCCTGTGCGGGCAGCGCGGCGACGAGGACGGCGGCCGCGGCCAGCACGACCCCGGCCGCCACCCCGGCCAGGCGGGTGAGAAGGGATGAGGAGCGGCGCACGGCGACCTCCTGACGACGAATTGTGAACTGGGTCACCTTCGAGTTGCCGCGACGTTACGTCCGTGTTTCCTGGCCCCGGAATGGCCCCCGCTCACACATTCATGGATGCCGAAGTGTGCGGGTGCGGTCCCGGCCGCGAGGTTCCGTGTCTGACCGGCGTGTCCAGTTCCGGTTGGTATCGTCCGCTGCGTGCCGAGCTCCCCGCCCCAGGCCACCGGGCCGTCGACCACCTTCCGGAACCGGCGCGCCGACCTGCTGCTCCTCCTCGCCACGGTGGCCCTGGCCCTCTGGGTGACCAGCGGGCTGTGGCGGGACCCGAACACCCGCATGATCACGGTGAACTCCAGCGACCAGGCGCTCTTCGAGTGGCTGCTGGCCTTCGGCGGGCACGCGGTGACCCACGGGGAGAACCCGCTCTTCACCCACCTGATCAACGTCCCGGACGGGGTGAACCTCGCGGTCAACACCTCGATCACCGCGTACGCGGTGGTCTTCGCGCCGCTGACGTACCTGGTCGGGCCGCCGGCGACGTTCCTGGTGATCCTCACGCTCAACCTCGCCGCCACCGCGGTGGCCTGGTACTGGCTGCTCAGCCGGCACCTGGTCACGAGCCGGCTGGCCGCCGGCGTGGGTGCGCTCTTCATCGCCTACTGCCCGGCCATGGTGTCGCACGCCAACGCGCACCTGAACTGGACCGCCGGCTGGCTGGTGCCGCTGCTCGTCTGGGGCGTGCTCCGGCTGCGCCGACCCGGGCGCGCGATCGCCGGCGGGGTGGTGCTCGGTGTGCTGGTGGCGGTCGCCTTCTCGATCGCCGCCGAGGGGCTCTTCTTCACCGCGCTGGCGGTCGCGCTGTTCCTGCTGGTGTGGACGCTGCATCCGGCCCGCCGGGCCGAGGCGCGGGCCGCCCTGCCGGACTTCCTGCGCGGGCTCGGGGTGACCGCGCTGGTGGCCGGGGTGCTGCTGGCGTACCCCTTGTGGCTGCACTTCGCCGGGCCGCAGAGGTACCACGGCACCGGCTTCGACCCGCTCATCCACTCCGAGGACATCGCCGCGTACGGGTCGTACCCGCGCCGGTCCCTGGCCGGCTGGGCCGGGCTGGGCACCTCGCTCGCGCCCAACCCGACCGAGGAGAACTCCTTCTTCGGCATCCCGCTGCTGCTGCTCGCCGTCGCCTGCTTCGTCCTGCTCTGGCGGCGCGCCGACCGGGCGTTCCAGGCCACGCTCACCGCGCTCGGGGTGACCGCGCTGGTCTTCGCGGTGCTCTCCTGGGGGCCCACGGCCAAGTGGAACGGCCGGCGAACCGACCAGCTGCTGCCGTTCGGGGTGCTGGACAACCTGCCGGTGATCAACGCGGCGCTGCCCTCACGGCTCGCCCTGGTGGTGGCCCCGGTGATCGGCCTGCTGCTGGCGTACGCGCTCGACACGCTGCGCGCCCGGCCGCCCCGGCACCGCTCCACCGAGCTGGTCTGGGCGCTCGGCTTCGCCGCCGCGCTGCTGCCGCTGCTGCCCACCCCGCTGCTGACCAGCATCCGGGAGCCGGTGCCGGCGTTCATCACCAGCGGCGCCTGGCAGCGCTACGTCTCCCCCGGCGGGGTGCTCACCCCGCTGCCGGTGACCGTGGACCTCTACCCCGACGGCCAGCGCTGGCAGGCGTACGCGCTGGCCCACCGGCAGGGCGAGTTCCGCATCCCGGCCGGCTTCTTCCTCGGCCCGGGCGGGCCGGACGGCCGGGGCCGGATCGGGCCGGTGCCGCGGACCTTCAGCGCGCTGGTGGACCAGGCCGGGCGGACCGGGCTGGTGCCGATCATCACCGACGGCAGCATCCGGGAGTCCCGGGCCGACCTGCACTACTGGGGGGTCGAGACGGTGGTGCTGGCCGACCGGGTGCACGGCGCGAAGTTCGACGTCGACGAGGAGGCGGTGCGCCGCACCGCCACCGCCCTGCTCGGCCCGCCCGAGCGGGTCGAGGACGTCTGGCTCTGGCGGGTCCCGCCGGCCTGACCGGCGACCCGTACTCCGTGGGCCGCGACTGCGGGGCTCCGCCGCGCCGCACTCCTCGCGCCTGCGATGAGGCTCACGCGGTCCGCCCCCGGCCCGCGGGACTAGGCTGAACGGGTGAGCGTGACGACTTCCGGGCTGACCGCCGTCCGTGCCGGGCTCCTCGACTACCAGGCCGCCTGGGACGAGCAGCGCCGGCTGCACGAGGCCGTGGTGGCCGGCGAGCAGGGCGACACCGTGCTGCTGCTCGAGCACCCCAGCGTCTACACCGCCGGCAAGCGCACCGAGCCGTGGGACCGGCCGATGGACGGCACCCCGGTGGTCGACGTGGACCGCGGCGGCAAGATCACTTGGCACGGGCCGGGGCAGCTGGTCGGCTACCCGATCGTCAAGCTGCCCGACCCGGTCGACGTGGTGGCGTACGTCCGGCGCACCGAGCAGCTGCTGATCGACGTCTGCGCCGAGATCGGGCTCGCCGCGGGGCGGGTCGAGGGGCGCAGCGGGGTCTGGGTGCCGGAGGACGACCGGGGGCCGGCCCGCAAGGTGGCCGCCATCGGCATCCGGGTGGCCCGGGGCGTGACCCTGCACGGCTTCTCGATCAACTGCGACTGCGACCTCGGCCACTTCGACCGGATCGTGCCCTGCGGCATCCGCGACGCCGGGGTCACCTCGCTCACCGCTGAGCTGGGCCGGCCGATCACGGTCGCCGACGTGCTGCCGGTGGTCGAGCGGCACCTGCCGACCCTGGTCGCGGTCCAGGACTAGCGGGTGCGGATCGATCTCGTCACCCTGGTCGTCGCCGACTACGACCCGGCGATCGCGTTCTTCACCGAGGTGCTCGGCTTCGAGCTGGTGGAGGACAAGCCGTCCCTGACCAACGACGGCCGGCCGAAGCGCTGGGTGGTGGTCCGCCCGCCGGGCGGCGGCACCGGGCTGCTGCTGGCCCGCGCCGACGGGGAGCGGCAGGCGGCGGCGGTGGGCGACCAGACCCACGGCCGGGTCGGCTTCTTCCTCCAGGTCGACGACTTCGACGCCACCTACCGGCGGATGGTCGAGGCGAAGGTCGAGTTCGTGAAGCCCCCGCGCACCGAGCCCTACGGGCGGGTCGCCGTCTTCCGCGACCTCGCCGGCAACCCCTGGGACCTGCTCGGTCCCGCCTGAGCAGGAGAGGACCCCCGATGACCGACGTGATGTCGACCTGGCAGCGGATCGCCGAGGAGCTCCAGGTGCCGGCGACCTTCGACGCCGCCGAGGAGATCGAGCGGCGGGTCGTCTTCCTCGCCGACCGCCTGGTCGACACCGGCATGACCACGCTGGTCCTGGGCATCAGCGGCGGCGTCGACTCGACCACGGCCGGCCGGCTCTGCCAGCTCGCCGCCGAACGGGCCCGCGCCGCCGGCCACCCGGCCGTCTTCATCGCCATGCGCCTGCCCTACGGGGCGCAGGCCGACGAGCACCACGCCCAGGCGGCGCTGGAGTTCATCCGCGCGGACCGGGTGCTCACGGTCGACGTCAAGCCGGCCGCCGACGCCGCCCTGGACGCGCTGGTCGCCGGCGGGCTGACCTTCCGCGACGCCGCCCACCAGGACTTCGTGCTCGGCAACGTCAAGGCCCGGCAGCGCATGATCGCCCAGTACGCGGTGGCCGGCGCGGCGGCCGGGCTGGTGGTCGGCACCGACCACGCCGCCGAGGCGGTCACCGGCTTCTTCACCAAGCACGGCGACGGCGCGGCCGACCTGGTCCCGCTGACCGGGCTGACCAAGCGGCGGGTGCGGGCGCTCGCCGCGGCGCTCGGCGCACCCGCCGAGCTGGTCGGCAAGGCGCCCACGGCGGACCTGGAGACCCTGGCCCCGGGCAAGCTCGACGAGGACGCGCTCGGCCTGGCCTACGAGCACATCGACGACTACCTGGAGGGCCGGCCGGTGCCGGCCGAGGTGGAGACGGCGCTGGTGGCCCGATACCTCGCCACCGAGCACAAGCGCCGCCTCCCCATCGCGCCCTGACCTACCGGCCCGCACCGGTCAGGGGGTGAGCCGGTGCAGGTCCCGGGGGAAGGCGGTCACCTCCCGGACGTTGGCCGCGCCGGTGAGCCGGGCCACGAAGCGTTCCAGCCCGATGGCGAAGCCCCCGTGCGGCGGCATGCCGTGCCGGAACGCGTCCACGTACCCGGCGTACGGTTCGACCGGCTCGCCGCGGGCCGCCAGGGCGGCCAGGTAGTCCTCGTACCGGTGCAGCCGCTGCCCGCCGGTGACCAGCTCCATCCCCCGGAACAGCAGGTCGAAGCCGTTGGAGTGGGCCGGCCGGGCCGGGTCCGGGTGGGTGTAGAACGGCCGCTTCGCCATCGGGTAGCCGGTGACGAAGAGGAAGTCCGAGCCGTGCTCGCGGCGCGCCCACTCCCCCAGCGCCCGCTCGTGCGCCGGGGCGAGGTCCGGCTCGTCGGCCGGCGCCCCGGCGATCTTCAGCGCCTCGGTGAAGTGCACGGCCGGGATCTCGGCGGGCACCTCGGGCAGGGCCAGCCCGAGGGTGGCGAGCGCTCCGTCGGCACGCGCCGCGACCTCGGCCAGCATCCCGGCCAGGGTCTCCCGCAGCACGGCCATCACGTCCCGGTGGTCGGCCACGAAGCCCAGCTCGACGTCGAGGGAGGTGTACTGGGCCAGGTGCCGGACCGTGTCGTGCGGCTCGGCGCGGAACACCGGGCCGACCTCGTACACCCGCTCGAAGACGCCGACCATGAGCTGCTTGTAGAACTGCGGCGACTGGGCCAGGTACGCGGGCCGGCCGAACCAGTCCAGCGCGAACACGTTGGCCCCGCTCTCGGTGGACGAGGCGACCACCTTCGGGGTGTGGATCTCCACGAACCCGCGCTCGTCCAGGGCGGCCCGGAAGCCGGCCACCGCCGCCGCGGAGATCCGCAGCGCGGCGGCGCGGGTCGGGTGGCGCAGCGCCGTGGGCGCGTGGTCGAGCTGGGTGGGCAGGGTGGCGGTGAGCACCGGCCGGTACAGGTCGAACGGCGGCGGGACGGCGGGCGGGCCGAGCGGGCGTACCGTCGGCTCGGCCAGCTCGACCCCGGCGGGCGCCGTGGCGTTCGCGACCACCGTGCCGGTGACCTCGACGACGGTCTCCTCGGGCAGCGACTCGACGGCCGCACGCACGGCGGGGTCGGTGACCACCACCTGGGCCAGGCCCGCGGCGTCCCGGACGATCAGGAAGGCCACCGACTTGAGCAGCCGGCGGCGGTGCACCCAGCCGGCGATCCGCACGGTCGCGCCGACATGGTGGGTGAGCTGGGAGGACAGGATGCGTTGCACGGCGGTTACCTCCTTGGTCAATCGCAACGCGATCCCCGGGAGGTGTGGGCGAGCGGGTACCTCGCGGTGCCACCACACCTTCGCCCCTGCCGAAGCGGGAGCCTCGTTCGTCGCCTTTTCACCGGGGCCAGCCGGGCGGGTTCTACTGGGCGCGGACGCCGTTCTTCCCGCAGCTCGGGAGGGTCTTCACGCACCGGCGCCAGACCGCCTCTCAGCAACCGGCGGCTCTCTGCGCTGGCGGATCGGTGCGCTACTCGGCTCCGTCGCAGCTCTGCCCGGCACGCTAGCACCCCGACCCCGGCCGGTGTGACGCCCTTTTTTCGGCGCTGGTGTCCGGTGTCACAACATCTGGGGCGTGACGGCGGTCGCCCGAGGTCCATCGACGGCCACCGACCGGCGTACGCTCGGCCTTGTGACGATCGAGCACTCCGCGCCGACGACTGAGCAGGCAGCGCGCACCGCGACCGTCGCCCCCGAGGGGCGGCGCATGCTGCGGATCGAGGCGCGTAACGCCGAGACGCCGATCGAGCGCAAGCCGCCGTGGATCAAGGTCAAGGCCAAGATGGGCCCGGAGTACACCCAGCTGCGCGGGCTCGTCTCGCGCGAGGGGCTGCACACCGTCTGCCAGGAGGCCGGCTGCCCCAACATCTACGAGTGCTGGGAGGACCGGGAGGCCACCTTCCTCATCGGTGGCGACCAGTGCACCCGGCGCTGCGACTTCTGCCAGATCGACACCGGCAAGCCCGCCGAGTTCGACGCCGACGAGCCCCGCCGGGTCGCCGAGTCCGTCGCCGCCATGGGCCTGCGCTACGCCACCATCACCGGCGTGGCCCGCGACGACCTGCCCGACGGCGGCGCCTGGCTCTACGCCGAGACGGTCCGGCAGATCCACGCCCTCCAGTCCGGCTGCGGCGTCGAGCTGCTGATCCCCGACTTCAACGCGGTGCCCGAGCAGCTCGCCGAGGTCTTCGGCGCCCGACCCGAGGTGCTGGCGCACAACGTGGAGACCGTGCCGCGGATCTTCAAGCGGATCCGCCCGGCGTTCCGCTACGAGCGCTCCCTCGACGTGATCCGCCAGGCCCGCGCCGACGGCCTGGTCACCAAGAGCAACCTGATCCTCGGCATGGGCGAGGAGCGGGCCGAGGTCTCCCAGGCGCTGCGCGACCTGCACGAGGCCGGCTGCGAGCTGATCACCATCACGCAGTACCTGCGCCCCTCCCCCCGGCACCACCCGGTCACCCGCTGGGTCAAGCCGGAGGAGTTCGTCGAGCTGCGCGAGGAGGCCGAGGAGATCGGCTTCGCCGGCGTGATGAGCGGCCCGCTGGTCCGCTCGTCGTACCGGGCCGGACGGCTCTACCAGCAGGCGCTCGCCGCCCGCGACGAGGTCGTCGCCGCCGGCTGAGGCCGGCCGTCCACCGCGTCGCCCACCGCCGGCCGCCGCCGGATGCCATGATCCCAGGAATGACCGCCGGGGTACGCCAGGAGCCGCGCGAGGCCACCCGCCCGCGCACGCCCCGGCGTCCCCGGCTGCCGGCGCTGCTCGCCCTGCTGGTCGGGCTGGCCGGGGTCGGCTACCGGCTGGCCCTGCTGCTCGCCGACGCGCCGCCCACCAACAGCGACGAGGCGACCATGGGGCTGGCCGCCCTGCACATCGCCCGCGGCGACGACTTCCCGGTCTGGTTCTACGGGCAGGCGTACATGGGCACGCTGGAGGCGTACCTGGCCGCGCCGCTGGTCGCCCTGGCCGGTCCGTCCGTGCTCGCCCTGCGGCTGCCCACCCTGGCGCTGTACGCCCTCTTCCTCGCCCTGTCCTGGCGCCTCACCCGCCGGCTCGGCGGCGATCCCTGGTTCGGCCTGCTGGTCGTCGGCTTCCTGGCGCTCGGCTCGGACCGGGTGGTGAAGAACCAGCTCATCGCCGGCGGCGGCTACCCGGAACTGAACCCGGCCGGGGTGGCGCTCGCCCTGCTCACGGTCGGGCTGTGCACCGGCGCGTCGGGGGCGCGGTTGCCCCGCTGGGCGGGCTTTGGGCTGATCTCCGGCCTGATGCTCTGGGTCGACCCGCTGATCCTGCCGTACGTGCTGGCGCTCGGCGCCGTGCTGCTGCGGCGACGGCGCGAGCTGGCCGGCCGGGCCGGGGCCGTGCTCGCCGGCGCGCTGCTGCTGGGCGCTGCCCCGATGCTGCTGGACAGCCTCCGGCACGGCCGCAACCCGCTCGCGGCGGTCCTGGCCGCCAGCGGCGCCGAGGCGGCGGCGAGCTGGGGCGAGCGGCTCTACGGCGGCCTGGTGCTCGGCCCGCCCCTGGCCATGGGCTTCTGCTCCCCCGGTCACTGCGCCCGATGGCAACTGTGGTGGGCCCTCGCGTTCCCGCTCCTGCTGCTCCTCGCGGCGTTCACCGCCTGGCGCACCCTCCGCCGGCCGCAGCCTGTGGAGCGACGGCGGGTGTCGGCGGCGGTGCGGCTGGCGCTGCTCATCGCGGCGGCGGCGGTCGTGGCGGCCTACACGGTGAGCAGCGCGGCCGGCCGGACGCCGATCGAGAGCGCCCGCTACCTCTCCTGCTTGACCGTCGCCACGCCGGCGCTGCTCTGGCCCCTCTGGTCCGCTGCCCGCCGAGCCGTTTTCGGACGCGCCACCCGGCGGCCCGACCTCGAGCCTGATCCACTCCAGCTCGCCCGGGTGGAGTCCTACGGCGGACCTGGGCGGGCGGTCGGGGTGGCGGCCGTCGGGGTGCTGGCGGGGATCCTCGGCAGCGGGGCCGTCGCCACCGCCGGTGTGGTCGGCACCGTGCCGGCCACGCGCGCCGAGGCCGACCGACACCGCATGCTCGTCGGCAGCCTCGGCGATCTGGGCCTCTTCCACGTGCGGGGCGACTACTGGACCTGCAACCGGATCGCCTTCGCCAGCGGCGAGGAGGTGCGCTGCGCGGTGATCGACGACGAGCTGCGCCCCGGCTTCGACCGGCTGCCGGCGTACCGGCGCGCGGTGGACGCCGACCCGGACGCGGCGTGGGTGGCCCCCGCCGGGTCGCGGCTGGCCGCCCGGCTGGACCAGCGGGTCGGGCCGGGCGCGGGGGAGCTCAACATGGTCACCGTCCCGGGCTGGCAGATCTACCTGCCCCGCCGCTGAGCCCGCCGCGCCGAGCAGGGCCGGACGTGCGAGCCGGCCTACCTGCCTCGGCGTTGCGCCGGGGTAGTGGGCGGCGTCGGGTCGAGCAGGCCGAGGCGGTGGGCCAGCGCGGCGGCCTCCACCCGGTTGGTCACGTCCAGCTTGGCGATGATCCGGGACACGTGCACGCTCGCCGTCTTCGGCGAGATGAAGAGCTGCTCGGCGATCCGGCTGTTGCTGTGCCCCTCGGCGACCAGCCGGAGCACCTCCTGCTCCCGGCTGGTCAGCAGGTCCGGGCCGGGCCGGCCGGCGCCGCGCAGCCCGACCCGGCGGGCCAGGGTGGCGGCCTGCTCGCCCAGCGGGGCGGCGCCGAGCCGGGTGGCGATGTCGGCGGCCTCGCGGAGCGCGGCGGCCACCTCGTCCCGCTCGCCGGCCGCGTCTACGGCGACTCCGGCCCGGCGGAACTGCGGCTGATCACCTGCGGCCGCCGACCCAGTCGCCGCCGC
>NZ_JBEXLR010000088.1:0-28010 GCF_040610095.1 Micromonospora sp. NPDC004540 | reverse complement strand
GTGTTCATCCTCGGCCTCGGCGTCATCGCCGCGCTCAACCAGATCGGCGTCGCCACCACGGTCACCACTCCGGTGCTGATCGCCGTGCTCGCCACGGTCGCCGGCATCCTGATCGTCGGCGTCGGCGGCGGCCTGGTCCGCCCCATGCAGGGCCGCTGGGAGAACTGGCTGACCCGCGCCGAGCAGGAGTCGCAGGCCATCGCCACCCACGCCCGCGCCTACCAGGCCGGGCGGCAGGACCTCGAGGCGCGGCTCGGCGGGCCGGCCGGCCCGTACGCCGAGGCGGACCGGACCCAGCCGGTCGCCCCGTACGGCGCGGCGGAGCCGACCCAGCCGGTGCCGGCGTACGCCGACCCGGACCGCACCCAGCCGACCGCCCCGCGGCAGCCCACGGCCCAGCAGGCCGCGGACAGCGAGGCCACGATGGTCATCCCGCAGGCGGACGTCGACAACTCCCGCCGCTGACCGACCGCCTTCCGACCGGGGTGGGGCCCTGCGGGGTCCCACCCCGGTCCGTGCGCGGGGCGGCGCGGGCACCGGGTGCCCGGCTAGCATCGGCGCATGCACTGGCGACATTGATGCCCTGCCGAGGGTCGAGCCCGCGGGCCACCGCGGACACCGCACGTCCGGTGTCCGTCACGTCCCCGTGGGAAGGCCCTCATGCTCATCGTCTCCGCGCGCGTGCCCGCCGAGCGCCGGCTCGCCGCCACGCTCTACGCCTACGCGTTCCTCACCGACCTGGTCCTGCTCTATCCGGTCTACGCGCTGCTCTTCGCCGACACCGGGCTGTCGGTCGGGCAGATCTCCTCGCTCTTCGTGCTCTGGTCGGCCGCCGGCATCCTGCTGGAGGTGCCCTCGGGCGCCTGGGCCGACGCGGTCTCCCGGCGGCTGCTGCTCTGCCTCGCCCCGCTGCTGGCCGCCGCCGGCTTCGCCCTCTGGGTGCTCGTCCCGTCCTACCCGGCGTTCGCCGTCGGCTTCCTGCTCTGGGGCGCGGGCGGGGCGCTGCGCTCCGGCGCCCTGGAGGCGCTGGTCTGGACCGAACTCGACCGGCTCGGCGCCACCGGCCGGTACGCCCGGCTGACCGGCCGGGCGAGGACCGCCGAGCTGCTCGGGGTGGTCGGCGCCATGGGGCTGGCCGCCCCGGTGCTGGCCCTCGGCGGCTATCCGGCGGTCGGCGCGGCGAGCGTGGCGGCGTGCCTGGCCGCCGCGGTGGTCGCCACCCGGTTCCCCGAGCACCGGGCGGCGGAACCGGCGGGCCGCGCCCCGGCCGGCGCGGACCGGCCCGAGGCGGCCGGGCCCGGCTGGCTGGCCAGCCTGCGCGGCGGGCTGGCCGAGGCCCGTGCCGACCGGTCGGTGCGGTCGGCGCTGCTGCTGGTGCCGGCGGTCGCCGCGGTGTGGGGCGGCCTGGACGAGTACACGCCCCTGCTGGCCCGGGACACCGGGGTCCCGGCGGCCACCGTGCCGCTGCTGCTCGTGCTGGTCTGGGCCGGCACCACCGTGGGCGGGCTGCTGGCGCCAGTGGGGGAGCGGCTGAGCGACCGCGGCTTCGCCGTCCTGCTGGCCGGCGCGGCGTTGGCCCTGGCCGCGGGCGCCCTGGTCCGCCACCCGGCCGGGTTCGTCCTGGTCGGCGTCGCGTTCGCGGCGTTCCAGCTCGCCACCGTGCTGGCCGACGTGCGGCTCCAGGCCCGGATCAGCGGGCCGGACCGGGCGACCGTCACCTCGGTGGCGGGCATGGCCACCGACCTGACCATCATCGCGGTCTACGCCGGGTACGGCGTCGTCGCGGGCGCGGCCGGCCACGCGGCCGCCTTCGCGCTGGCCGTGCTGCCGTACCTGCTGCTGGCCGGCCGGCTGGCCACCCGCCGGACCGCCGGACCGGGTCGACCGAATAGGTCGTTGTCCGACAATACGGGGCTTTCCTGACTACGGTATGGGCGGAAGCGACCGACGGAGGCGACGCGGCGTGACGATGGAAGCAGAGCGCACCCTGCGCGAGGAGGAGCTGACCGGGCTGGCGGACCTGGCCGCCCAGCTCCGCGTGGACTCGATCCGGTGCAGCACCCGGGCCGGCTCCGGCCATCCCACGTCGAGCCTGTCCGCCGCCGACCTGCTCGCGGTGCTGGTCGCCCGCCACCTGCGCTACGACTGGTCCTACCCGGGCAACCGCGCCAACGACCACCTGATCTTCTCCAAGGGGCACGCCTCGCCGCTGCTGTACGCGGTCTTCCGGGCGACCGGCGCGATCAGCGAGCAGGAGCTGATGGAGACCTACCGCCAGTCGAACTCCCGCCTCCAGGGCCATCCCACCCCGGTCCTGCCCTGGGTGGACGTCGCGACCGGCTCGCTCGGCCAGGGGCTGCCGGTCGGCGTCGGCGTCGCCCTGGCCGGGCGCTACCTGGACAAGCTGCCGTACCACGTCTGGGTGCTCTGCGGCGACAGCGAGACGGCCGAGGGCTCCATCTGGGAGGCCCTGGACAAGGCCGGCCACTACGGGCTGCGCAACCTCACCGCGATCGTGGACGTCAACCGGTTCGGTCAGCGGGGCCCGACCGAGCTGGAGTGGGACCTGGACACCTACCGCCGGCGGGTCGAGGCGTTCGGCTGCCACCCGCTCGTCGTCGACGGGCACGACCTGGCGGCGATCGACGAGGCGTTCGGGCGGGCCCGGCAGGCGACCGGCCCGACGGTGGTGCTCGCCCGGACGGTCAAGGGCAAGGGCGTGCCCGAGATCGAGAACCGGCCGGACTGGCACGGCAAGGCGCTCGAGCCGGACCAGGCCGAGCAGGCCGTCCAGGCCCTCGGCGGCGTGCGGCAGATCCGGGTCGCCGGGCCGCGGCCCGCCGCCGCGCCGCCGGCGCCCGCCCCCGCCGCCGGGAAGCCACCGGAGCTGCCCCGGTACGAGAAGGGGGCGAAGGTGGCCACCCGGAACGCGTACGGGGACGCGCTGCGCGCGCTGGGCGCCCGGCCGGACGTGGTGGCCCTCGACGGGGAGGTCAGCGACTCCACCCGGGCGGACAAGTTCGGCGAGGCGTACCCGGACCGGTTCTTCGAGATGTTCATCGCCGAGCAGCAGCTGATCGCCGCCGCGGTGGGACTGCGGGTCCGCGGCTACCGGCCCTTCGCGGCCACCTTCGCCGCGTTCCTCTCCCGCGCCTACGACTTCATCCGGATGGCCGGCATCTCCCGGGCCGACATCGCCCTCGCCGGCTCGCACGCCGGCGTGGAGATCGGCCCGGACGGCCCCTCCCAGATGGGGCTGGAGGACCTCGCCGCCCTGCGCGCCGTGCACGGGTCGACCGTGCTCTACCCGAGTGACGCCGTCTCCTGCGCCGCCCTGGTCGCCGCCATGGTCGACCGCGAGGGGGTCAGCTACCTGCGCACCACCCGTGGCAAGTACCCGGTGCTCTACGACAACGGGGACGACTTCCCGATCGGCGGCAGCAAGGTGCTCCGCGACGGCGGCGACGTGGTGCTCTTCGGCGCCGGGGTGACCGTGCACAACTGCCTCGCGGCCGCCGACGAGCTGGCCCGGGAGGGGATCGACGCCCGGGTCGTCGACCTCTACTCGGTCAAGCCGGTCGACCGGCAGCGGCTGCTCGACGCCGTGCGGGACACCGGCGGCCGGCTGGTGGTGGTCGAGGACCACTACCCGCAGGGCGGGCTTGGCTCCGCCGTGCTCGAGGAACTGGCCGACCTGGCCGAGCCGGTGCGGGTGAGCCACCTGGCGGTACGCGGCCTGCCCGGCTCCGGGACGCCGACCCAGCAGATGGACCGGGCGGGCATCGGCGTGCACGCGATCGTCAGCGCGGCGCGCGCCCTGGCCTGACGGCCGCCCGGCGCGGCCGCGTGCGGGCCCGACCCGGGATCACCTCCGCAGCCGGATCTCCGCCGGGTCCCGGTCGCTGCGCAGCCCCTTCCAGGAGGGGTGGCGCAGCCGGCGGTCGGGGGTCCACGACCGGAAGGTGACGTCGCCGACCAGCACGGGGTCGACCCAGACGGCGTGCCGGGCGTGCTCGCGCGGCACCGCGGCGAAGGGCGGATCCGGTCGGGTCAGGGGCTCCAGGCGGCCCGCCAGGTCGCGCAGCACGGTCTGGGTGAAGCCGGTGCCGACCTGCCCGATGTAGTGCAGCCGGTCGTGCTCGTCGTACATGCCGAGCAGCAGGGACCCGATGGTGCCGGCCCGCCGTCCGGCGCCCGGCTTCCAGCCGCCCACGATCACCTCGACGGTGTCGTTGAGCGGCACCTTGACCCACGCCGCGCCCCGGCGGCCCGGCTCGTAGGGCGACCCGAGCCGCTTGGCGACTACCCCCTCCAGGCCCAGGTCGGCCGCGGCGGTGGCCAGGTCCCGGCCGGCCTCGCCGGTCCAGTAGGGCGGGGTCTCGACGGTCTCGCCGCTGAGCCCCAACTCCTCCAGCGCCGCGCGCCGCTCGGTGTACGGCAGGGTCGTGGTGTCCCGCCCGTCGAGGTGCAGCAGGTCGAAGAGGTAGTACCGGACCGGGGTCGAGGCGACCAGCGTGGCGGCCGGCGCCCGGACGTGCATCCGCCGCTGGAGCGCGGAGAAGCTGGGCCGGCCGCCGGCGTCGAGCGCCACGATCTCGCCGTCGAGCACCGCCCGCCGCCCGGCCAGGAGGTCCGCCAGCTCGCCCAGCTCCGGGTAGGCCCGGGTGACGTCCCGGTCGTTGCGGCTGAGCAGCCGCAGCCCGCCGTCGACGTACGCGACCGCCCGGACGCCGTCCCACTTGAACTCGTAGGCCCAGCCAGGCCCCGTGGGCAGCGCCCCGGCGCCGGCGAGCATCGGCGGCACGAGCGTCGGCATCCTGGCAGCCACGTCCCGATCATGGCCGCCGTGGCCCGCCGCGACGCCGGTTTCCGGTCTTTCGCCCGAACGGCGGTCGTTTGTGGTGGTCGTCGGCGGGTAGCCAGCCGGTCTCCGGGACGGAAGGACCGACGAATGGCGGAGCTGGAGTTCGTGGCGAAGGTGGCCGCACGGGCGGGCGTACCGGCGGAGACCGCGCGATCCCTCACCGAGGCCACCCTGCGCACCCTCGCCGAGCGGATCAGCGGCGGCGAGGCGGCCGACCTGGCCGACCACGTGGCGCACGAGCTGCGCCCGCTGCTGGCCCGGGCCCGCCCGGAGGAGCCGGAGGCGTTCGGGTACGACGAGTTCCTGCGCCGGGTGGCCGACCGTGCCGGCACGGCTCCGGACGTCGCCGAGCGGGGCGCGCGGGCGGTGCTGCAGACCCTGCACCGGGTGGTCGGGCACGCCGAGTTCGAGCAGGCCCTGGCGGAGCTGCCCCGGGAGATCGGGGCGCTGGCCCAGCCGGTGCCCCGCACGCCCTGACGAGCCGGCGGGGACGAAACAGCCCCCGACGGCTCCCGCCGCGATGGTCGGCCGGCCACTAGGTTGGGCTGATGACGGCCCTGAGCTTCGACCGCCACCGCGCCGAGATCGTCGCCCAGAGCGACCTGCTCCGCACCCACCTCGACGGGGCCGACCTGACCACGCCAGTCGCCTCCTGCCCGGGCTGGAACGTGGGCCAGCTGGCCCGGCACCTCGGCGGCGGCCAGCGCTGGGCGGCCGAGGTGGTCCGCACCCGGGCCGAGCGGCCGCCGTCGGACACCCACTTCCGCGACCTGTCCCCGTACGCCCGGGAGGAACCGGCGGTGGTCGGCCCCTGGCTGGTGGAGAGCGCCGCCGCGCTGGCCGACGCGCTCGGGGAGGCCGGTCCCGGCGTGGTGACCTGGACGCCGATGCCGGTGCCGGCCGCCGGGGTGTTCTGGGCGCGCCGGTTCGCCCACGAGACGCTGCTGCACCGGGCCGACGCCGCCCTCGCCCTGGGCGTGGACTTCGCCGTCGACCCGGCGATGGCGGTCGACGCGCTGGACGAGTGGATGGAGCTGGGCTCCCTGCCGCAGATGCTGGAGATCTTCCCGCACCGGCGCGACCTGCTCGGCCCCGACCGCACCCTGCACCTCCACGCCACCGACGTGCCCGCCGAGCTGGGCGCGGAGTGGCTCGTGGACCTCACCGGGGACACCCTCGCCTGGCGGCGGGCGCACGAGAAGGCCACCGTGGCGGTCCTCGGCCCGGTGACCGAGCTGCTGCTGATGGTCTACCGGCGGCGCCCGGTCGACACCGCGGTGGTCGAGGTGCTCGGCGACGCGACGCTGCTGGACCGCTGGCTGGCGGCGGTCGCGTTCGGCTGACAGTGGGGCCGGCGGCCGCCCGGCCGCCGGCCCCAGCGCCGGCTCAGCCGGGCACGTGCAGGAACGACCACTGGTGGCCGTCGAGGTCCCGGAACCCGCGCATGTACATGAACCCGAGGTCCTGACCGGGGCCGAGCGAGGTGCCACCCGCGAGGACGGCCACGTCGACCAGCGCGTCCACCCGCTCCCGCAGATCGACGCCGAGGCCGACGATCACCTCCCGGCTGGTGGCGGTGTCGCACACCCCGGCCCCGGCGAACGCGGCGAAGGCCGCCGGGGTGTGCAGGATCAGGTGGGTGGCTTCGCCGAGGCTGAGTTGGGCACTGTCCCCGCCGGTTTGCCGGGGCCCGGCCGTGAAGCCCAGGGCGGTGAAGAACTCGACCGCCCGGTCGAGATCGGCCACCGGCAGGTTCACGAACGTCGCGGCGCTCATCGGGTCGGCTCCCCATGCTCCAGCAGCTGCTTCAGGGCGGCGAGGCGGTCCCGCCAGTACGCCTTGAGCCGGTCGGCCTCCGCGGCGTCGGTGAGCTTCTCGTGCTGCACGGCCACCCGGGCCTTCTTCTCGCTCACCGCGGTGAAGCCGACGGCGATCCGGCTCGGCCCGCCGGCCCAGTCCGCGCGGAAGCTCTTCGGTGCGGTGGCCGTTCGGACCCGGACGGCCACGTCGGGCAGCCACCGCCGGCGCAGCGTCTCGTCGGCGAACGCCTCGAACAGCGCCGCCACCGGCACCGCCACCGTGCGGCTTCCGGTGGCCTCGAAGCCGCCGCCACGGCGCTGGCCGGGTGCCCGGAGACCGCGCGCCTGCTCGTAGCCGACGGTGACGGTCTGCGCCCACCAGCCCGGCACCTCGTGCTCGGTGACCAGCCAGCGGGCGATCTCGGTGTGGGTCCGCGCGGCGCCGCCCCACGTGTCGAGCCGGGCGAACCACTCGTCCCAGTCGTGACCGGTCCGTTCGCGCAGCAGCGCGGCGGAGATCCGATCCTGCTGGCCGCGGCCGGCGGCCACGTCGGGGGCCGGCGCGGGGTCGGCCGTGGCCCGGGCGAGCAACTGCCGGCGGGCCGTCGTGTAGCTCTCGCCGGTGCGGGCCATCCGGGCGCGTACCCGGGACTTGAACGACCTCTGACTCGTCATCACATGCTCCCTGTCGACGGCGCGGTCGCAGGGACTCACGCTCCCGGTCGACCTCGCCGTGGGCAGGTGGCGCATGTCGGGTGGGCCGGACGGCACCGCGTCCCGAGGGCTCGGGGCCCCCTTTGCCTCCGCGGAGCCGGTGGCGTGAGCACCGGGCTGGAGGTGGGGCGCGGGACTGCGCCGAGCCCAGCGTACGCCGCCGACCGCCCGGATGGGGAGAGGGTCAGCTCACCGGCTCGGCTCGGTGGTCTGCTCCCACATCGACTTCATCTCGTCGAACGCCTGCTCCATGATCTGCACCATGGCCCGGCGGGCCGCCTCGCCGTCGCGGCGCTGGAGCGCCGAGGCCACGTCGGCGTGCAGCTGCAACGCCTGCTGGTCGGGGTGGTGCGGCATCAGGTGGTAGTGGTGCCGGCCGGTGAGCACCTCGGCGACCAGTTCCCGGAGCTTGCCGAACATCTCGTTGCCGGATGCGGCGAGGACCCGCCGGTGGAACTCGATGTCCAGGCGCAGGAACCGGTCCTCGTCGCCGGCCTGCCCGGCGGCCCACATCTTCGCGGCGATCCCCACCAGGTCGCTGGCGTCGTCCGGGGAGATCCGGCCGGCGGCCAGCCAGGCGGCGTGCGGCTCGACCGCGGTCCGCAGCTCGGTGATCGAGCGGAGCTGCGCCATCCGGCCGGCGGAGGCCAGTCGCCAGCGGATCACCTGCGGATCGAAGACGTTCCACGCCTCGGCGGGGCGGATCAGGACGCCGACCCGGCGACGCGTCTCGATCAGGCCCATCGAGGCGAGCACCCGGAGGACCTCGCGGATCACCGACCGGGAGACCGCGTGCCGGTCGACCAGCTCGTCGATGTTGAGCACCGAGCCGGCGGGCAGGTCGCCGCCGCAGACGGCGGTGCCGAGTTCGTCGAGTACGCGGGCGTGCAGCCCGGTCTCGCCCCCGGAGGAGGAGGTCTGATCCACGGTCGGATCATATCAGTTGGTGATCACCCCTTGAATAAATCAGCTTTTTCGGCCTAGCATCCCGTCGTTAAGCGGACGTTACAGCGTTGTGGCGCTCTTCCCCCGGGGCGGCGACCACGAGAAAAGGAGAGATGACGTGCGACGTCGATCGATATTCGGTACGTCTCTGGCCGTGGTCGCAGCCATGGGCCTGGCCGCCTGCGGCGGCGGTGGCGACGACAGCGGCGCGTCCAAGACGGTGCGCGTGACCCTGGCGAACCACGTCTGGACCGAGAACATCAAGGCGGCCCTGCCCGAGTTCGAGAAGCAGACCGGGCTCAAGGTCGAGATCACCCAGCTCGGCGAGGACCAGCTCTCCGACCAGTACAACGTCAAGCTCAACGCCGGCTCGTCCGACCTCGACGTGATGATGTACCGGCCGCTGCAGGAGGGGAAGCTCTTCGCCAAGAACAAGTACCTGGCCGACCTCTCCGACCAGGCCAAGTCCAGCAAGGACTGGGACTACTCCGACTTCCAGTCCGGCCCGGTCGAGGCCACCACGTACGAGGGCAAGTCGGTGGGCGTGCCGATCATCACCGAGCAGGAGGTCCTGTACTACCGCAAGGACCTGCTGGCCAAGGCCGGCCTGAGCGCCCCGCCGAAGACCCTCGACGAGCTGAAGACCGCCGCCGCCAAGATCAAGGCCAGCGTCCCGGGCACCGCGGGCTTCGTCGCCCGGACCGGCAAGTCGCCGGCGGTCACCCAGTTCTCCAGCTTCCTGTACAGCTTCGGCGGTGACTTCGTCGACGGCAGCGGCAAGGCGACCGTCAACAGTGACGCCGCCAAGCAGGCGTACGCCTTCTACGGCGGGCTCATCAAGGACAGCGGCCCGGCCAACGTCAGCACCGACATGAGCTGGCCCGAGGCGATGGCCATCTTCACCCAGGGCAAGGCCGCCTTCTACACCGAGGCCAACTCGCTCTACAAGAACGCCACCGACCCGGCCAAGTCCAAGGTGTCCGACACCGTCGGCTTCGCGCCGTTCCCGGCCGGCCCGGCCGGCTCCAAGCCGTACAACATCCCCTCCTGGGCGCTGGGCGTCAACGACGCCTCGAAGAACAAGAGCAACGCCTGGAAGTTCATCGAGTGGGCCACCGGCAAGGAGCAGACCCTCGCTCAGCAGAAGGCCGGTGTGCCGAGCGCCCGTACCTCGGTCTGGGCCAACCCGGAGGGCACCGCGAACTACCCGAAGGACCTGGTCGAGGCCATCAACGCGAGCACCCAGGGCGGCGTCGCCCACGACCGGCCCGTGGTCGTGAAGGTGGGCCAGGCCCGCGAGCTCGTCGGTCAGCCGATCGTCGACGCGATCACCGGCAAGGACCCGGCGGCCGCGGCCGACACCGCCAACGAAGCCTTCCAGAAGTTCCTGGACGACGAGGCCAAGTAACACGCGCGCGGGTGGTGGGGCGGCTCGCCCCACCACCCGCGTACCCCTGTCGGTCCGCCCACCCCGGAGATCCCATGGCAACCGTCACCACCCCCAGCCGCGCACCCGGCAGCGCCGGCGTCATGCCCGACACGCCCGGCTGGGCGCGCTGGGCCAACGACCACCGCAAGTGGCTGTTCGCCGCGCCCGCGATGGTCTTCGTCGCCGCCCTGATCGTGATCCCGCTGGGCTGGACCGCCTGGCTCAGCCTCACCGACGCCGAGGGGTCCGTCCGCGCCGAGAGCGAGTTCGTGGGCTTCCAGAACTACCTCGACGTGCTGTCGGACACCGACCGGTTCTGGCCGGCGGTCGGCCGTACCGCCGGCTTCACCCTCGTCGCGCTGCTGTTCGAGGTGGTTCTCGGCATGGCCGTCGCGCTGCTGCTGTGGCGGCCGTTCAAGGGCCAGAAGTGGGTTCGGGTAGCCATCCTCATGCCGCTGGTCGCCACCCCGGTCGCGGTCGGCATGATGTGGCGGCTCATCTTCGACCCGAACATCGGCCTGGCCAACCAGGTGCTCGGCTGGGTCGGCATCGGCCCGCAGCCATGGCTCGCCGGCCAGCACTCCGCGCTGCCCACCACGATCTTCATCGACGTCTGGCAGTGGACCCCGATGGTGGTGCTGATCCTGCTCGCCGGGCTGAGCTCGCTGTCCGAGGAACCCCAGGAGGCGGCGCGGATCGACGGCGCCAGCACCTGGCAGCGGTTCCGGCACGTCACCCTGCCGCTGCTGATGCCCACGGTGATCGTGGCCATCCTGCTGCGCGGCATCGACGCGCTGAAGACCTTCGACATCCTCTACGCCACCAAGGGCCGCGGCGGCGGTTCCTTCCACGAGGTGGAGACCCTGAACGTGTACGCCTACGGGCTGAGCTTCGACTACAACGAGTACGGCGTCTCGTCCACCGTCCTCATCCTCTTCTTCCTGATCATCATCGGGTCGATGTGGGCCCTGACCGCCCGGCGCAAGGAGGCCAAGCGATGAAGGCGAGTCCCGCGTACCGGGTGTTCCGGGTGGTGGCCCTCGTCGTCGTGGTGCTGTCGCTGGTCACGCCACTGCTCTGGATGATCGCCGCGTCGTTCAAGACCAACGTCGACATCTACGACACCGGCAAGGCGCTGGTCTTCTCGCCCACCCTGGACAACTACGCCAACGTCCTCAAGCAGTCGCACTACGTCCAGTTCATCGGCAACAGCCTCTGGGTGGCGTTCGCCGCCACCGTCCTGTCGCTGATCCTCGGCGTGCCGGCCGCGTACTCGATGAGCCGGTTCAACATGAAGAAGTCGGCCCTCGTGGTGCTGATGGCCCGGGTCATCCCCGGCGTGTCGCTCCTGGTGCCCTGGTACTACGTCTTCTCGAACCTGCAGTTGGTCGGCGGCTTCACCGTGCTGATCCTCAGCCACATGTTCGTCTCGCTGCCGTTGATCGTCTACATCATGATGGGCTTCTTCGACGGCCTGCCGGAGGAGTTGGAGGAGGCGGCGCTGGTCGACGGGCTCACCCACATCGGCGCGTTCCGGCGGATCACCCTGCCGCTGTCCGTGCCGGGCATCGCCACCGCCGGCATCCTGTCCTTCATCTTCTCCTGGAACAACTTCATGTTCGCCCTGGTCCTCTCCGGCGCGGACACCAAGACCCTGCCGGTGGCGATCTTCGACTTCGTCGGCTATGCCAGCATCGACTGGGGCGGCCTGATGGCCGCGGCCACCGTGGTCACCCTGCCGATCATGGTGATCGCCCTGTTCGTGCAGAAGTACGTGGTCTCCGGCCTCACCGCCGGCGCGACGAAGGGCTGAGCACCGTGACCACCATCGCGCGCATCGAGACCTTCCTGGTCGCGCCCCGCTGGCTCTTCGTCCGGGTGGAGACCGAGTCCGGGATCGTCGGCTGGGGCGAGGCCACCTGCGAGGGGCGCTCCGAGACCGTCCGCGCCGCCGTCGACCAGCTCGCCGAGCTGCTGGTCGGCCGGGACGCGCTGCGCATCGAGGACCACTGGCAGGTGCTCACCAAGGGGTCGTTCTACCGGGGCGGGCCGATCCTGGCCAGCGCCGTGGCCGGCCTCGACCAGGCGCTCTGGGACATCGCCGGCAAGCACTGGGGCGCACCCGTGCACCAGTTGCTCGGCGGCCCGGTCCGGGACCGGATCCGGGTGTACGGCTGGGTCGGCGGCGACGAGCCCGGCGAGGTCCGCGACCAGATCAGCGCCGCCGTCGAGACGGGCCTGACCGCGGTCAAGATGAACGCCTCCGGCCGGATGAGCGCGGTGGCCTCGGTGGCCGAACTCGACGGGGTGGTCCAGCGGGTCGCCGCCGCCCGCGAGGTGCTCGGTGACCACCGGGACGTCGCGGTCGACTTCCACGGCCGGTTCAGCCTGGCCAGCGCCCGCCGGGTCGCCCCGCTGCTCGAGCCCTACCGGCCGTTCTTCCTGGAGGAGCCGGTGGTGCCGGAGAACTCGCACCTGATCGGCGAGTTCGTCCGCTCCACCACCACGCCGGTGTCCACGGGGGAGCGGCTCTACAGCCGGCAGGAGTTCCTGCCCGTCCTCCAGGCCGGCATCGCGGTCGCCCAGCCGGACCTCTCGCACGCCGGCGGCATCACCGAGGTGCGCAAGATCGCCGCGCTGGCCGAGGTGTACGACGTCCAGCTCGCCCCGCACTGCCCGCTCGGCCCGATCGCCCTCGCGGCCTGCCTCCAGGTCGGCTTCGCCACGCCGAACTACCTGATCCAGGAGCAGAGCATCGGCATCCACTACAACCTCGGCGCCGAGGTGCTCGACTACTGCCTCGACAAGACGCCGCTGACCTTCGTGGACGGCTACGTCGAGCGGCTCACGGCACCCGGCCTGGGCATCGAGATCGACGAGGCGGCGGTGCGCGCCGCCGACCAGCGCGGCCACGCCTGGCGCAGCCCCATGTGGCGGCACCGGGACGGCTCCTACGCGGAATGGTGACCATGACCCTCGACCTCACCGCCGAACTCGCCGCCACCCGCCTGCTGGCGGTCATCCGCGGCACCGACCCGGCCGCCGCCATCGCCACCGGCACCGCCCTGCTCGCCGAGGGCGTCCGCGTGGTCGAGGTGGCCCTGACCACGCCCGGCGCGCTCGACGCCATCGCCGCGATCCGGGCCGCCGCCCCGCCCGGCTCCCTGGTCGGCGCGGGCACGGTGCTCACCCCGGCCGCCGTCGCCGACGTGGCCGCGGCCGGGGCGCAGTTCGTCGTCACCCCCGCCGTCGTCGACTCCATCGGCGAGGCGGTCCGCCGCGGGCTGCCGGTGGCCGCCGGCGCGCTCACGCCCACCGAGGCGTACGCGGCGGTCCGGGCGGGAGCCGCCGCCGTGAAGCTCTTCCCGGCCTCGCTGGGCGGGCCGGCGTACCTCAAGGCGTTGCGCGACCCGTTCCCGGACATCCCGTTCGTCGCGGTCGGCGGGGTGGGCCTGGCCGAGATGCCCGGCTACCTCGCCGCCGGGGCGGTCGCCGTCGGCGTCGGCGGTCCGCTGGTGGGCGACGCGGCCTCCGGCGGTGACCTCGACGCCCTGCGCGAGCGGGCCCGCGCCTACCTCGCCGCCGCCTCATGAGCGCCGCCGACCTCGACGCCCTGCGCGAGCGGGCCCGCGCCTACCTCGCCGCCGTCGCATGACCGGCGTCGACCTGCTGACCTTCGGCGAGGCGCTGGTCTCGCTGCGCTCGACCGGGCCGCTCGCGACCGGTGGGGCGCTCACCCCGCACCTGGCCGGGGCGGAAGCCAACGTGGCGATCGGGCTGGCCCGGCTCGGCCACCGGGCGGCCTTCACCGGCCGGGTCAGCGACGACGAGCTGGGTGGCTTCCTGCTGCGCCAGCTGCGTGCCGAGGGCGTCGACGTGACGCACGTGGTCCGCGACGCCGAGCGCCCCGCCGGGCTGATGTTCCTGGAACGGCGCACCGCCGACCTGACCCGGGTGCTCTACCAGCGGGCCGGCTCGGCCGGATCGGCGCTGGGCGTGGACGACCTGCGGCCCGCCCTGGCGGCCGGCGCCCGGGTGCTGCACCTGACCGGGATCACCCCGGCGCTCTCCGACCGCGCCCGGGCGGCCACCGTGTGGGCGGCCGAGACCGCCGCCCGGGCCGGGACGCTGGTCTGCCTCGACGTCAACCACCGGGCGAAGCTCTGGTCCCGGGACGCCGCGCGGGCCGTGCTCACCCCGCTCGCCGGGCACGCCTCGGTGGTGGTCGCCTCGGCCGACGAGCTGGACCTGGTCGGCGCGCCCGGCGCGGACGAGGAGACGCTGGTGGCCGGGCTGCTGGCCCGGGGCGTGTCGACCGTGCTGGTGAAGCTCGGCGGTGACGGCGCGCGGGCGTACACCCGCGAGGGCCGCCGGGACGCGGCGGCGCTGCCCGTGACGGCGGTCGACACCGTCGGCGCGGGGGACGCCTTCACGGCCGGCTACCTCTCCGGCCACCTGGACGGGCTCGACCTGGCCGGGCGGCTGCGCCGCGCGGTCACCCTCGGCGCCTTCGCCGTCGCCGGATCCGGCGACTGGGAGGCCCTGCCCCGCCGGGACGAGCTGTCCCTCCTGGACGGCCGGCAACCCGGCAGCACCCTTCGCTGACCCGCCCCGACAGCGGACCCACCCCGAGAAAGGCACCCGCGTGAAGATCGTCGCAGCGGAAGTGATCGTCTCCAGCCCCGACCGCAACTTCGTCACCCTCAAGATCACCACTGACGAGGGGTTCACCGGGCTGGGCGACGGCACCCTCAACGGCCGGGAGCTGGCCGTCGCGTCCTACCTGGCCGACCACGTCGTCCCACTGCTCATCGGGCGCGACCCGCACCGCATCGAGGACACCTGGCAGTTCCTGTACCGGTCGGCCTACTGGCGGCGCGGCCCGGTGACCATGGCCGCCATCGCCGCCGTCGACGTGGCGCTCTGGGACATCAAGGCCAAGGCCGCCGGGATGCCGCTCTACCAGCTCCTCGGCGGCGCCTCCCGGACCGGGATCATGGCATACGGGCACGCCTCCGGGCGGGACCTGCCCGAGCTGTTCGACTCCATCCGCGCGCACCTGGAGCAGGGGTACCGGTCGATCCGGGTGCAGACCGCGGTGCCCGGCATCAACGCCGTGTACGGCGTCGCAGCCCAGCCCAGCGTCGACGGCAAGCGGTACGACTACGAGCCCGCCCAGCGCATCCCGCTGCCCGCCGAGGAGGACTGGGACACCCGCGCGTACCTGCGCCACCTGCCCGACGTGTTCGAGGCGGTCCGCAACGAGTTCGGCCCCGAGCTGCCGCTGCTGCACGACGGCCACCACCGGATGACCCCCATCCAGGCCGCGAAGCTCGGCAAGGCGCTCGAACCGTACGACCTGTTCTGGCTGGAGGACTGCACCCCGGCCGAGAACCAGGAGGCGCTGCGCCTGGTCCGCCAGCACACCACCACCCCGCTGGCCATCGGCGAGGTCTTCAACACCGTGTGGGACTACCAGACGCTCATCCGGGAACAGCTGATCGACTACGTCCGGTCCGCCGTCACCCACACCGGGGGCATCACGGCGATGCGCAAGCTCCTCGACTACGCGGCCCAGTACCAGATCAAGTCCGGCATCCACGGCCCGACCGACATCTCGCCGGTCGGCATGGCCGCCGCGCTCCACCTGGACCTGGCCATCCACAACTTCGGCATCCAGGAGTACATGCAGCACGGCCCGCTCACCAACGAGGTGTTCCGGCAGTCGTTCACCTTCACCGACGGCTACCTGCACCCGGGCGAGCAGCCCGGCCTCGGGGTGGAGCTCGACGAGGAGGCGGCGGCCCGGTTCCCGTACCAGCCGGCGTACCTGCCGTTCAACCGGCTGATGGACGGCACCGTCCATGACTGGTGAGCGGTTGCCCACCCGGCACGTCGTGGTGATGGGCGTGTCCGGCGCGGGCAAGACGACGGTGGCCCGAGGGATCAGCGAGCTGACCGGCCTGCGGTTCGCCGAGGCCGACGAGTTCCACTCGGCGGCCAACGTGGCCCGGATGCGCGCCGGCATCCCGCTGGACGACGCGGACCGCTGGCCCTGGCTGCGCGCCCTGGCCGATTGGATGGCGGACCGGCACGCCGAGGGGGTGTCCACCGTGTTGACCTGCTCGGCGCTGAAGCGCCCCTACCGGGACGTGCTGCGGCAGGGGCCGGCGGACGTGGAGTTCCTGCACCTGGACGGGGCCGCCGAGCTGATCCGGGACCGGTTGGACCGGCGCGTCGGCCACTACATGCCGGCCAGCCTGTTCGACTCGCAGCGGGCGATCCTGGAGCACCTGGGGCCGGACGAGTCCGGCGTGGTGCTGGAGGTGGCGGCGCCGCCGGACGAGCTGGTCCGGGCGGCGGTCACCCGACTCCGCCTGCCGGTGCGCGCCACGGTCGGCCCCTGACGGGCGCCGCGGCCGGCGGTCAGTCGGGTAGCGCGTCCATGTAGACCCAGCGGCCGTCCTCCCGGACGAACCGGCTGTGCTCGGCCACCGTGCCGGGCCGGCCGGCCTCCCGGTAGTGCGCGCGGAACCGGACGGTGCCCTCGGTGTCGAACAACCCGCCCCGGTCCGTGTCGAGCACCTCCAGCCGGGTCCACCGGGTGCCCGGGTCCAGCCGCAGCCGGGGCGGCCGGGTGGTGGAGTGCCAGCTGTGCAGCAGGTGCTCGGCGTCGCCCACGGCGAAGGCGCTGTACCGGGAACGCATCAGCGCCTCGGCGGTGGCCGCCGCCGAGGCGCCCCGGTGGATCGGGCCGCAGCAGTCCGGGTACGGCAGGGCGGAGCCGCACGGACAGGCCCCGCTGGTCGGGTCGGCCGCGCTCCGGCGGGCACCGCGTTTCGCCACCGGATCATTCTCGCCGACGGCTCACCGGGCGCTCGTCCGGGCCGTCCGCCGGTTGCCGAACGACTCCATGGTGGTCGCCTTCTTCGCCGGCGTACGGGTCGCGGCGACCCGCTGGGCCTTGGCGGCGCGGTCGGCGGCCTTCTTGACGGTGGTGGCGTGGGCCGTGCCCTTGGCGGCAGGAGCCTTCTTCGCCGTGGTTCGCGTGGCCGGGGCCTTCTTCACCGTCCTCCTGGTGCCGGGCGCCTTCTTGGCCACGGTCTTCTTGGCCGGGGCCTTCTTCGCCGCTGCCTTCTTGGCGGGAGCCTTCTTGGCCGCGACCTTGGCGGCCGGGGCCTTCTTGGCCGCCGTGGTGGCCTTCTTCGCGGCGACCGCCTTGGCGGTGGGCCTGCGGGTGGGCGTGGCGGTGGTGGCCGCGGTGTCCTTCTTCCGCGCCGCCCGCGCGGTGGTCGGGGTCGGCTTCTCGCCGGGGGTCTTGGCGGCGGTCGCCGCGGTCGCCCGCCTGGTGGCGGTCGCGACCTTCTTCGCCGCGACCTTGTTCGGCATCGGCGCCTTGCGGGCCCCGGTGGCTTTCCTGGCGCTCCTCGGTCTGGTGGCCGCCTGGGCCATCGTTCCTCCTCGCGGTCCGCCGCGGCCCGAACGGGTGCGTCCGGCGACGTCGGGCCGGCCGGCCCGCGCGGCGCGCGTGTCTTCCCGCCGCGCCGGTGGTCAAACCCGGCGCGGGGAACGCCACCGGCCGTCGGTGTTTGCGAACCGGTAGTGCAATGACGGCATGGACGACGACCTCGACCAGCGTCTCGCGGCAGCCGCGACGGCGATCCGGGAACACGACCTGGCCGGGCAGCGGCTGCGGGAGCTGTCCGTGCGGATCGGCGCGGCGCGCGCCGCCGTCTCCGCCCTACGCGAGCGGCTCGACGCCGAGCAGGCCGACGTCGAGCGCCTGGAGGGGCTCACCCTGAGCCGGGTGCTGGCCGCGGTCCGCGGCGATCGCGACGACGCGCTGGCGTGGGAACGCGCCGAGGCGGACGCTGCCCGGCTGCGGCTCGCCGAGGCCGAGCGGCTGCTCGCGGCCCTGCGGGACGAGTCGGCGCGGACCCAGGCCCGCCGCCGTCGGATCGCCACGGCGCCGGGGGAGTACGCGGCGCTGCTCGACGAACGGGAGCGCCTGCTCACCGCCTCCGACGATCCGCGCCGGCCGCGGCTGCTGGAGTTGGCCGAACAACGTGGCCGGCTGACGGCGGAGCACCGGGAACTGACCGAGGCCGTGGGTGCGGCCCGGAACGCGGAGGGGGCCCTGCACCACCTGCGGGAGCTGTTGAGCCGCGCGGCGGACTGGTCGACGTACGACGTGATGGGCGGTGGCCTGGTCACCAGCATGGTCAAGCACGACATCCTCGACGAGGCGGCCGACGCGTCCGCACGGGTGGACCGGGCGCTCGCGGCGCTCCGGACCGAGCTGGCCGACCTGCCGGGGCCGGCTCCCGACCCGTCCGCGCGGGAGGTCGGCGAGCTGACCCGGTTCACCGACATCTGGATGGACAACCTGCTCACCGACCTCGTCGTGCTGCGCCGCGTCGAGCGGTCCCTGGACGAGAGCAGCCGGTCACAGGGCGAGGTGGCCGCCCTGCGCCGCGTGCTCGAGCTGCGCGCCGCCGAGCTGGACACCCGGCTCGCCGCCGTGGAGGCGGAACGCGGGGAGCTGCTGAAGCGGGCCTGAGGGTGCCGAATCGGCCCAATCATCGGCGCGTGGATTGGCTCTGCTGATGGGCCATTTCCCGGCCTACCGTCGACTCGGCAACCGACACCCCGCGAAGGGACCGAGACGACGATGCCCACCGCCGACATGTGGTTCGACCCGCGCTGCCCGTGGGCCTGGAACGCCTCCCGCTGGCTGCTGGAGGTGGCGCGGGTTCGCGACGTGCCGATCCGCTTCCACGTGATGAGCCTGTCCCTGCTCAACGAGGGGCGCGAGGGGCTGGAGGAGTGGTACCGGGAATGGCTGAAGCCGGGCCTGGGCCCGGTCCGGGTCTGCGTGGCCGCCGCGCAGAAGTACGGCCCGGAGGTGCTGGGCGACCTCTACACCGCGCTCGGCGAGCGGATCCACCACGAGCGCGCCCCGATCGGCCGGGACCTGTACACGGCGGCGCTGACCGAGGTCGGCCTCTCCGTCGACCTGGCGGACGCCGCCGACGTCACCGACCACGACGAGGCCCTGCGGGCCAGCCACCGGGCCGGGCTGGCCCCCGTCGGCGAGGACCTCGGCACGCCGACCATCCACGTCACCGACGCCGACGGGCGGGTCAACGCGTTCTTCGGGCCGGTGGTGGCGCCGATCCCGCGCGGCGAGGACGCCGGCCGGCTCTGGGACGGGGTCCTGCTGGTCTCCGGCACCGACGGGTTCTTCGAGCTGAAGCGGGGGCGTAGCCGCCGGCCGATCGAGCGCTGAGGACGGTGGCGCCTCCGCCCTGACCCGGCCGCGGCGGGTGGGGTGCCCACCCGCCGCGGCCGGTGGCTCAGACCCCGATCCGGGACCAGTCACCCCAGATCGCGAACGTCATACCCCGGCTCGCCTGGATGTTGACGAACAGGGTGTGTCCGTCCGGGCTGAAGGTGGAGCCGGCGAACTCGTCGTTGGACCGGTCCGCTCCGGTGCTGCTGACCAACCGGTTCAACGCGATGTCGAACAGTTCGCCGCGCGGGGTGAGCCCACGCACGTAGTTGTCGTTCACGTTGTCCTCGCAGACCACCAGCGTGCCGCGCGGGCTGGTGGTCACGTTGTCCGGGAAGTCCAGCACGTCGGGCCCAGGCGACTCGTACACCAACCGCAGCACCTGCGCCCGGCAGTCGTACGCCCACACCTGGCCGTGCCCGTTGCCGTATCCGTCGGCGACGGGGCCGGTCGACGTCTCCGCGGGGCCACCGCCCTGGGTGGCGGTGAAGTAGATGACGCCGTCGTCGTACGCCGACCCCTCCAGCCGGGAGAAGTACGCGGCGCCCCGGTCCCAGCCCTGCCGCGAGACGTACGTCAGCGCCTGGTCGTTCGTCGTCGGCGCGACCTGCCCCGGGGTGTACGGGAACCGCGGCGCCGGGTCCTCGATGTCCACCCACTGCACCGGGTACGTCGCGTGCGGCCGCTGCGCCGCGGCCAGGTCCAGGTTGGGGCGGCCGCGCACCGCGAGCATCTGCAGCCGGCCCCCGTCGGCCAGCCGGCCGGAGCTCATCGGGTCCACCGGGGGCGTGTACCGGTAGAAGCCGGACGGGAAGCCGAAGTTGTCCTCGGTGAGGTAGAGGTGCCCACCGCGCGGGTCGTAGGCCACCGACTCGTGCGCGAACCGGCCGGCGGCGGTGACCGGCGCCCGGTCCGACTGTCCGTCCGCGGGTACCTCGTAGATGAAGCCGTGCGGCTGGGTGAGCGGCACGTTGGAGGTGCCGGTGAAGTCCGGACCGACGTCCGGCCCGTTGACCGTCTCCTCGCAGGTGATCCAGCTGCCCCACGGCATCCGACCGCCGGAGCAGTTCATCATGGTGCCGTTCAGGCTGGTCCACGAGCGACGGACCTCGCCGTGGCGGGTGACCTCGACCGTGGTGGTGCCACCCTGCGCCATCGGGTCGTACGCCGCGGCGGCGTCGCCGAAGGCGGGGCCGGGGTTGTTCACCTCGTGGTTGCGGACCAGCCGGACGGTGCCGTCCGGCCCGCGGAAGGCGCCCATGCCGTCGTGCCGGCCGGGCAGCCGGGTTCCGTCGTCCAGCGTCACGGGGAACTCGGTGTCGTGGAACGAGCGGTACTGGAAGCCGTCGGGCAGGTGCAGGCGGACCTTGCCGTCGCGCAGGTCGGGCACCGGCCCCAGGGTCGGGTCGGGTGCCGGACGCCGGCCGACCGCGCCGGCCTCGCCGCGCGCCACGAACCCGATGAACGGGCCGCCGAGGACGGCGCCGCCGGCCGCGGCGGCGGCGCCGCGCAGCAGGTTGCGCCGGTTGAGATCAGGCATCGGGGGGACTCCTTTGTCGCCAGGTCTCCGTCCATCGAGGCCGGGGACCGATCCTCCGAGTGATCCTCGTCACCTGTTCACCGCCTGGCAACCTTCCAGCAAGGTCGCTGACCGGTTCGGTACGTCAGGTCTGCATGGTCGGACTGTTCAGGCCGCCGGCAGCTCCACCGGCAGCGGCACCGGCCGCTTCGCCACCCGGTCGTCGCCGGACGAACGCCCGCGCAGGTGGCGCCCCAGCCACGGCAGCAGGTGCCGCCGGGTCCAGGCCAGCTCGGCCCGGACCGCCTCGTGCCGGGTGCGGCGCACGGCCGGCGGCAGCGGGCGCGACCACGCGTCGTCGTACCCGGGCAGGCCGGCGGTGTGCGCGAGCGCCGCCGCGATCCGCTCGTGCCCGGGGGTGTTGGCGTGCAGCCGGTCGTCGCTCCACAGCCGCGGGTCCGAGGCCACCGGGTGCGCCCCCAGGTCGAGCAGGGTGGCCCCGGTCTCGGCGGTGGCCGCCCGGACGGCCTCGTTGAGCGCCAGCACCCGGCCGCGCAGCGGGCGGGCCAGCGGCATCACCGGCACCGGGTCGGGCAGGGTGAAGGTGAGCACGGTGGCGCCCTGGCCGACCAGCGCCCGCTGCATCGCGCGCACGTCCTCGGCCACCCGGTCGGCGTCGAACGACGGTCGCAGCACGTCGTTCATGCCGGCCACCACGGTCGCCAGGTCGGGGGCCAGCTCCAGCGCCACCGGCAGCTGCTCGCTCCGGATCCGACCGGTGGTGCGGCCGCGGATGGCCAGGTTGGCGTACTCCAGGCCGCCCTGGGCGCGGGCCACCGCGAGGGCGAACCGGTCGGCCCAGCCCCGGTAGCCGCCCGCCTCGTCCGGGTCGTCCAGCCCCTCGGTGGTGCTGTCGCCGATCGCCACGTACCGCCGCCACATCATGCGCGCCAGCCTACGGAACCCCGCCCGGCGGTTTCGGGACAGCGTCCGCACGGCTCGGCCGCTAGCGTGGTGCCGGACATGAGCCCGACCCAACGCCACCTCGACCCCGAGCAGATCCGGCGCTACGTGGCCGCGTCGCTCGGCCCCACGCCCGGCGTGACCGACTGCGGGCCGCTGACCGGCGGCGGGTTCGCCGCCGTCTGGTGGGTGACCCTCGGCGACGGGCGGGACGTGGTGCTCAAGGTGGGGCCGCCGGCCCGGGTGCCGCTGCTGCGCTACGAGCGGGACATGATCGGGGCGGAGGCACGCTACCTGCGGCTCGTCGCCGCGCGGGCGCCTGCCGTGCCGGTGCCGCCGCTGCTGCACCACGGCAGCGACCCGGTGCTCGGCGACTGGCTGCTCACCGGGCTGCTGCCCGGCCGCACCCTGTGGGACCTGACCCGGGCCGGCGCCGAGGTGGACGCGGTCCGCGCCGAGTTCGGCCGGGCGCTGGCCGTGCTGCACGGCGTCACCGGCGACCGCTACGGCTACGACGGCGGCCGGACCGGCGCGCCCACCTGGCGCGGCGCGTACACGGCCATGCTCGACGACCTGCTCGCCGACGCGGCGGACTGGGCCGTGCCGCTGCCCGTGCCGGCGGCCCGGATCCGCGAGCTGGTCGACCGGCACGCCCACGTCCTCGACGCGGTCCGCCGCCCGGCGCTGCTGCACTTCGACGGCTGGGCCGGCAACGTCCTCGCGCTCGACGACCCCGACGGGACACCCCGGCTCAGCGGGCTGGTCGACGGCGAGCGCCACCTCTGGGGCGACCCGCTGCTCGACCTGGTGTCGCCGCTGCTGTTCCGGCGCGCCGAGGACGAGCCGGGCGACCCGCTCGTGCGGGCCTACCGGGCGGTCGCGCCGTTCCCGCTGGACGCCGGGGCGCGCCGCCGGCTCGGGCTCTACCGGCTGCACCTCTACCTGCTCATGACCGTGGAGATGCCCAGCCGGGGCATCACGGCCGAGTCCGACCCGTGGCGGGTGGCCCGCCTCGCCGAGCTGCTCGCCGCCGAACTGTCCGACCTGGACCGGCCGTGACCCCTCAGAGCCAGCCGGAGCGGCGGAACAGCCGGTGCAGCGTGACCGCGGCCGTCGCCATGAGCAGCAGCGCACCCGCATAGCCGTACCGCCAGCCCAGCTCCGGCATGTGCGCGAAGTTCATCCCGTAGACGCCGGCCACCGCGGTCTGCGTCGCGGCGATCGCCGCCCAGGCCGCGATCTTGCGCATGTCGTTGTTCTGCTCCACGGCGAGCTGCGCCAGCCGGGACTGGAGGATCGAGTTGAGCAACTCGTCGTACGAGCCGATCCGGTCCACCGCCCGGGTCAGCCGGCTCTCCACGTCGGCGAACCAGCGGTGCAGCGCCGGCGGCGGGCCCTCGCCCCGCTGCTCCAGCAGCGCGCGCAGCGGCGCCTGCAACGGCAGCACCGCCCGCTTGAACTCCACCACCTCCCGCTTGAGCTGGTAGATGTGCTGGATGTCGGCGTCCCGGTCGCGGGCGAAGACGCTCTCCTCGACCCGTTCCAGATCCCGCTCCAGGTGCCCGGCGACCTCCAGGTAGAGGTCGACCATCCGGGCGCAGACCGCGTACGCCACCGCCCACGGCCCCTCGGCCAGCACGCCCGGCCGGCGCTGCACGTCCTCCCGCACCGGGGTCAGCGCGCCCGTCGCGCCGTGCCGGACGGTGAGCGCGAACCGGTCGCCGATGAACACCATCACGTCCCCCGTGTCGATCACCTCGGAGGTGGCGGTGAGTTCGGTGTGCTCGACGTAGCCCGCCGTGCGCAGCACCAGCAGCGTCACGTCGCCGTGCCGCTGCACGGTGGGGCGGTGCCCGTCGGCGAGGGCCTGCGCCACGGCCAGCTCGTCCAGCCCGAAGGTCCGCCCGACCGCGGCCATCACCGCCGCGCCCGGCTCGTGCAGCCCCAGCCAGACGAAGGCTCGCCGGGTGCGGCGGGCCCGGTCGTAGGCGTCGGCGTAGTGCGGCCGGCCCGGCTCCCGCCGGCCGGCCACGTAGACCGCGCAGTCCACCACGGCGTCCGGATTGGCCCGGCGCGGCGCCGGCCCGGCCACCTCGTCGACCTGCCCGAGCAGGCGGGCCATCAGAGCGGGCAGCAGCCGCCCGCCCCACCGGGTCCGTGCCGCCGACCGGCCCACCGCGCACCTCCACCGCCGAGGAACTGACGGCCTACCGTACGGCCTGCCGGCGACGCGGCACTGTCCGGCCGGTGTCAGCGGGCGGCGGTGGCGAAGACCACGATGTTGTCCGGGTAGTTGCCGGTGCGCGGATCGAACCGGCCGCCGCAGGTGATCAGCCGGAGCCGGGCCTCGGCGCCGCCGCCGTACACCCGCTCGGTGGGGAAACGCTCCTTCGGGTACGCCCCGACGCCGTCCACGGTGAACACCGCGACCCGGCCGTCGGCCCGGGTGACCTCGACGGTGTCGCCGGGACGCAGCCGGCCGAGGTCGAAGAAGACCGCCGGGCCGCGCAGCGTGTCGACGTGCCCCACCAGCACGGCGTTGCCGGCCTCGCCCGGGGTGGGGCCGCGGCGGTACCAGCCGGCGATCTCCGGGTGGTCGAGCGGCGGCACCTCCAGGGCGCCGTTGTCGTCGGTGGCGACGGGGACGATGTCGGCGTCGACGCCGATGCGGGGGATGGCCACGCGGAGCGGCTCCGAGCGGGGGAGCACCGGTCCGGGCGAGCCGGAGCGCTCCGCGCTCGGCGCGGCCGAGGCGCCCGGCTGTGGTGGCGGGTTCGAGGTGGTGCCGAGGCCGGCGGCGACCAGCCCGGCGCCGGTGGCGCCGGCCAGGGTGACCGCGGCGACGATGGCGGCGGTGCGGGCTCTCGACGGCCCGTCCGTCCGGTGGCGCTGTGACGACAGGGTCCCACCTCCGTCCGTCGTGGACGCGGTGCCCGCGCCGGTCGGACCGGCGCGGGCACCCGCTCAGGGATGGTGTGGCGGGCCGTCAGGCGACGGCGCCCGCGCGCCGGCGGCGGCGCACCATCACGTACGTCCCGCCGGCGACCGCCGCGGCGGCCAGCGCGCCGCCCGCGACGAGCACGCCGGTGTCGCCGTCCCGGCCGCCGGCGCCGGCCTGCGCGCCGCCGATCGGGGTGACGGTGAAGGTGGCCGTGCCACCGTTGCTGCCATCGCCGCAGGTGGTGGTGACCGTGTACGTGCCGAGAGTGAACCCGGCGGTGAAGAGTTCGGCGCTCAGCCCGCCACCCGCCGCGGCGGTGGTGGATCTGACGTTCTGGTCCCGGTTCGGGCCGGTGACGCGGAAGATCGCGTCACCCGCCTTCGGGTTGCACGACGTCGTGGTGAGCACGACGGTCCCGCCGACCGGTGTGGTGGCCGGTGAGACGGTGGTGTCCGCGAGGGCGGCGGCCGGGAGCAGCAGTGTGCCGAGGCCCACGCCGACCGCCGCCGATCCGAGAACTGTCTTTGCCTTCATCCGCGTCTTCCCTCACTTTTCGTCCGCTGTCTGCGTGGGACGTCGTTCGGGTGGCCAACTCCGTGACTAGCACCGGTGTGGCCAACACTAGGAGGGTTGCGGCGGTCACTCGGCGTAATTGAGAAATATTCGCTGCCGTCACGTGTTCCCGGTCGCGCCCGGGTGCGACGGACATGCCCGTCGCACCCGGGCAACGGGGCGGAACGGCTCGTCCCGGCCTGCGCGGAACGTCCCGTCCCGACGGTCCCGGCCGCTCTGTCCGGTTCGGCCCCGGTCGCGCCGGTCGCGCCGCCGCCCGCCGCGTTTCGCCCGCGCGATCCCCAGATGGGGACCAACGGCCCTGACGGGCACCCCCGGGGCCCGCGGCACCTTGGTGGGGTGAGCACCGCGACGCGAGCGGCCCGACCGGCGGCGACCTGCCCGATCCGCCCCGGCGAACCGTGCACCCTGTGCCAGGTCGACGTCACCGGCCCGCAGGACTGCGGCCTGGTCTGGCTGGTGATGGGTGACGACGAACTGCGCGAGGGCGTGCACCGCACCCGGCTCGGCCGGCGCCCGGTCCCGTCCGGAGCGGGTCAGCGGGGCGGCGGCTCGGGGCGGACCAGCCCTACGTCGTAGGCGAACACCACCGCCTGGATCCGGTCCCGCAGCCCGAGCTTGGTGAGGACGGCGGAGACGTGCGTCTTCACCGTGGCCGTGCTCAGGAACAGCCGTTCGGCGATCTCCGCATTGGACAGTGCCCGCGCGGCGAGCGTCAGCACCTCCACCTCGCGGGCGGTGAGCGCGGCGAGCCGCCCCCGGTCGGCGCCCGTGCCGGGCAGCCGGTCGGCGAACCGGTCGAGCAGCCGGCGGGTCACCGTCGGCGCCAGCAGCGCCTCGCCGCGGGCCACCACCCGCACCGCCTCGGCCAGGTCGGCCGGGCGGGTGTCCTTGAGCAGAAAGGCGCTGGCCCCGGCGCGCAGCGCCGCGTACACGTGCTCATCGAGGTCGAAGGTGGTGAGCATGACCACCCGGGCCGGGTTGCCGCCGGACACCAGCTCCCGGGTCGCGGCGATGCCGTCCTGCCGGGGCATCCGCACGTCCATGAGCACCACGTCCGGGCGGGTCCGGTTCGCCACCGCCACCGCCTCGACCCCGTCGGCCGCCTCGCCGACCACGGTCAGGTCGGGCCGGGCGTCGATGATCATCGCGAGCCCGGCGCGGATCAGGTCCTGGTCGTCGGCGATCACCACCCGGACGCTCACCGGGTCACCGCCACCGCCACCGGCAGCCGGGCCTCGACGCGGAACCCGCCGGCGGGCAGGGGGCCGGCCTCCAGCGTGCCGCCCAGCAGCCGGGCCCGCTCGCGCATCCCGACGATGCCCCGGCCCGCGCCCACGCCCGGCCGGCGCGGCGGCGCCGTGCCGTCGTTCACCACCGCCAGGCGCAGCATCCCGTCGTCGTAGCGGACGCTCACGTCGGCCCGGGTGGCGTGGCCGTGCCGCAACGCGTTGGTCAGCGACTCCTGCACGATCCGGTACGCCGACAGCTGCACCCCGCCGGGCAGGTCCTCGGCCCCGGCATCCCGGTCCACCGTCACCTCCAGGCCCACCGCCCGGACGGCGTCGGCGAGGGCGTCGAGCTGCGCCAGCCCGGGCTGCGGCCCGTCCGGGTCCGCGCCGTCGTCGGTGGCCAACGCGTGCAGCATCGCCCGCAGCTCGGTGAGCGCGGACCGGGCCGCCACGTTGATCGCGCCGAGCGCGGCCCGGGCCCGGTCCGGGTGCGCGTCGAAGACGTCCTCGGCGGCGGCGGCCTGCACGGCGATGACCGCGACGTGGTGCGCCACCACGTCGTGCAGCTCCCGGGAGATCCGCTCCCGCTCGTGGGCGAGCACCTGCCGCTGCCGGTCGCGGCGGCGGTGGGCGTGCCCCCGTTGCAGCTCACCGAGGGCCCAGCCGAGACCCAGCGCGGTCACCGCGAACAGCAGGTCCCGCCAGCCCCCGGTGACCAGCTCCCACGGCGTCGGGAGGAGCAGCAGCCCCAGCGCGACCAGCGAGAACCGGGGCGGGCGGAGCCGCGCGACGTACGCCAGCGGCACGGTGACCAGGCCGAGCCAGCCGAGCGGCGGGCAGAGCGCCTCGAGCCCGACCCCGGCGAGCGTGGCCACCGCCAGCGCGTACCCCGGTCGCCGGCGGATCCACAGCAGACAGCTGGCCTGCGCGGCGGCGAGGCCGGCCGCGGCGGCGGTCCCGCCCGCCGAGGTCGGCGGGGTGTCCGGGGCGAGCAGCACGGTCAGGGCGACGCCGAGCATCACGGTGGCGATGCCGCCGTCGAGCAGCAACAGGAAACGGGAGCGGGACCGGCAGTTCATGGCCCGGATGCTAGGCCGTGCAACCCCGTCGTCTCATCGGTCGCCAGACGGAGATCCGGGCCGGATCTGGTCCTCGCGACGGAGCGGCGAACCGGTCCGCGGCGCGATCCGCCGAACCCCGGCGCGGGCCTAGCGTTCCTGGTGACCGATCCCGCTCATGGAGGTACGCATCGATGGACACCACGACCGCTCCCGTCCCCGCCGTCACCGCCGCCCGTCCGGTGCGCCGCCGCGACCGCGCCCTGTCGGTGCTCGCCGCCACCGCCGCCACCCTCGCCGTGTGGGTCGCCGCCGACCCGGTGGCCGGGGTGGACCTCGCCGTGCGCAACGGCGGGACCGAACAATCCGTGACCGCGGTCGCCGTCGGGGTCAGCACCCTGCTCGCCGGCCTGGCGGGGTGGGCCCTGCTGGCTCTGCTGGAGCGGTTCACCGCCCGGCCGCGGGCCGTCTGGACCGGCGCGGCCGCCCTGGTGCTGCTGCTGTCGCTGCTCGGCCCGCTGGGCGGGGGAGTGGGCACGGCGGCGACCCTGACGCTCGTCGTGCTGCACCTGGTGGCCGCCGGCGTGCTCGTGCCGCTGCTACGACGCACCGCCCGCCGTTGAGGTGCCGGGGGGGGGGGGGGGGGGGCGCGGGGGGGGGGGGGGCGCCCCCCCCGCGCCC